>JALSJK010000166.1 GCA_026989395.1 Methylomonas sp. | reverse complement strand
AAAACACCCCGCCATACCAGCGTAGCCAGGAAAGAGAAGGACTGTTTTGATCACTGCTTTTACTCCACCAAGGAGCTAGTAACGCTACAGGTAAAACCAAGATTAGAATAACCGGACCCTTGGCCAATATGCCTAAACCAATGGCAACCCCCGTTAGAAACCAGCCAGAAAATGTTGCTTTCCGCCAAACCAGTAATATACCAATCCAGCCTATTTCCGCACATGCAGCCAGTAATAAATCAAACATCAGCATGCCTGACCAGACATTCCAGACCAAAATCGTCAACAGTATCCAGGAAGCCAACACAGCGATTTTTTTATCTGAAGGCCAAAGTAGACGAGCCAAGGGGTAAACCAGCAATAAACTAATCAAACCGACTAAGGCCAAAGCTAATCTGGCGCTCCATTCACTGACGCCAAAAACAAACCAGGAGGAGTTTATAATCCAGAATAATAAGGGAGGCTTGTGGGCATAAGGCTCGCCATTAATATGAGGCACCAAAAAATCACCTCGCATCCACATTTCCCAGGCTACACTTAAATAACGGGTTTCATCAATCGGCAAAGCCTGGCGATACAATAATGCTATCGAAATGGAAATTAACCAGAAAATTAGAACAGCCCAAAGGCCATATTTTTCCAAAAATGAATCATTCATATTGTTGTTGTCGATTTTTGCGAAATTACGGTATTTCTAATCAGAACCAAATTACGACAATAAATAAATACGCCGAATGCTTGTCCCAATATAATGACCGGATCTTTCACCGCTATTGCATAAGTCAGCAGCATAATGCTGCCAACCAAACTCAGATACCAAAAAAGTTTTGGCGTAATACTCTGTCCTATGCGTTCGCTGGCCCACCATTGCACCAAAAATCGACTAGTAAAAAGACTTTGACCGACAAAGCCGAAGGTAGTCCAGAAATTGTGAAGAATTAACGGTTGTGCTGCGGAATTAGGGCCTAACCAATAACCAATATAAATAGCTGGAAAGCTTAAAAGCAGCCATGACCAAAACCAATAAATCATTTTATTGGAAAAATGATGACTGTGTATGAATTGCAAATTTCGTAAATAAATTGCCAATCCTAGCAACTGTCCAATACTGATCACAGGATCTCTTCGGTGAACGGCGTAAGCCAGTAATAAAACAGCTGCACAAATACTAAAATACCAGAAATGTACCGGCATCAAACTACGTTTTGCTTTTTCACTGAGTAGCCATTGGGATAGAAACCGTGCTGAAAAAAGAGCTTGAGCAATAAAACCAATACCAAACCAGGCATATTCAATCATTGTTATCGTTTTCCTCTACATATTCCGGAATTCTTGAACGATGCTGCAACCAAATAACACCCAGCAAATCGATAATGCCAGCAACTAATCGATCTATCGTGCCGTATTTAGATACCCCTTGTTGTCTGAATCGATGATTGACTTCAACCGGAGCTACATCAAGCCCTGCTCGTTGCACCAAAGCCGGCAAAAAACGATGCATATGATCAAAATAAGGTAATTCAAGAAATGTGTCCCGGTAAAATACCTTGAGGCCACAACCAGTATCGGGGGTATTGTCTTTTAACAACCACGCTCTTACAGCATTGGCAACCTTCGAGGAAATTCTTTTAATGCCTGAATCACGTCTTTTTTTTCGATATCCCACCACCATATGCAAATGAAGGTTCTGTGGAGGATGTAATAATTTATCCACCAATAATGGAATATCAGCGGGATCATTCTGACCGTCACCATCCAAGGTTGCAATAACATTGCCTTTAGCTGCTTTGATTCCGGAGCGAATAGAAGTACTTTGGCCACATGATTTACGGTGGGTTAATACCCGAAGGCTGGTAAATTGGTTTTTTGCCAAAGTGAGTTCATCAGCTGTCGAATCAGCGCTGCCATCATTGACAAAAATGATTTCATAATCATAGCGCCCGTTTAAAACTTCGGTGATTTCTTGCAAGAGAGGAATAATATTTCCGGCTTCATTGTAGACGGGGACAACAACAGAAATTTTCATTAATTAAAAAATAAACCACATCATTATTTTAAATATTAGTGTAACATTCAAAATCACCCTGGTATAGCAAGATACAGCAATTCCAACAATATTTAATTGGTATAACACACTTCTACAAAGGGTAGCTCCCATTGCTCAACCTGGCAATGACGCTGAAATTCTTCTTCATTATCGTTTCGGTATCGTTTTATCATAGCCAGAACAGTAATCGATTTGATTTTGTTCATATTGGGTAACCATTGTTGATGCGCTTTTTTGGATAATTTAGCCACAATCACCTGACCGTGTTTCAAAACCAAATACCCATTTAGTTTATCCATATTCAATTGTGTTCCAACTTCAATTCTGGAAAGCTGCTGATGAATGGGATTTGCAGCGCCAAATCTTCCGGCATAGCTTAAATCGAAATCCTGAAGGCCCAGTATTTTAAATCGATCATGACTTAACTTTTGTTCCTGAATTTGTGTGTGGGATATTCTTTGCAGTACTTCATCTCCCGATATTTCATTTATCAAAGGATTTTTTTGATCCTGTCTTTGCAGTAAACTCAAGGTTTCTTTTGCGCGAGTCATGGCGACATAATAAAGTCTCCTTTGCTCTTCATTAATTGGAACCTTCCAACCGCCATCCAGAATAAAAACATGGGAGAACTCCATGCCTTTGACTGAATGAACAGTACAAAGAAATACGCCCTCTCCCAAACGGTGTTCCCGTCGTTGCTCTACTAAAGTTTCATACAAAAACTCCAAAGTCTGGCATTGATTTACTTCTGCATTTCCGGTATCTTTTTGCCAATCCTTTAAGATTTTTTTCAATTGCTCAAGCCAAGGATTATTTTTAACATTTGTGTATTTTTCTTCTAAATAATGCAGCCATTCTGCTGCTGTTCCAACTGACTTGTTACACTGTTTAATGGCATTTAATAAATCCACATTTTCCCGAATCCGATAGGGTGGAGGCTGCCGGTCAGCGGGTAGCAGTATGCTCAAGGGAATTTTCCTTGCCTCCAACACGGCTCTCATTGAATCGAGATATTGCCATTCTCTGGCCAGAATGACACATTGCGACCACTCAAGTGAACTCTCAAGTTGTTTCAGACGCAATAATTCTTCCGCCACGGCCTGAGCCTGGAATAGTTCATTATTAACAATAATTTTTTGTACTCTCCCTTTAGCAAGGGTATCCAGTTTTTGCCAGCGCCCGCCGGGTTGCAGATTTTTTCTACCCTGATTAATTCTGATCGGGTGATCCTGCTTCATCCGATCCAAATTATGAGCAATCAACTGATTGGATGCAGCAATAATATTCGCACTGGAACGGTAATTTTCAACCAGATAGACCACTTGTGCCTGATAATCCTCTTTGAACTTACGGATAAATCGAATATTGGCGCCTCGAAACTGGTAGATATTCTGGTCGTCATCTCCCACGGCTAACAGTGTCAGCTTACTTTCTTCATCGAGTGTTCGTCCTGCAATGGCAGAAATAAGTTGATATTGATCTTCATCAATATCCTGATATTCATCAACCAGAATATAACGAAAGCCTGCCAACAAACGATCGCGAATTTCATCTGACTCAATGCCCAGCATGGATTTTTCACCTTGTAACAGTTGAGTTGCTTCCTTGATAATTTCTGAAAAGTGTCTTTCCCGATTGTCTTGCTGATTCAAACTTGTCGTCATAGCATGGCCGGTTAATCGTAAACTTAAACCATGATAAGTTTGAATAACCATCTGTTTGGTATCCTCTCCGACCAGGTTTAACAAGCGCTGCCGCAATTCAGTGACTGCATTGCGATTAAAGCACAACACCAAAATACTTCGTGGCGGCACTTGTTTTACCCTTAACAAATAGGCACATCGATGCACAACCACCCGGGTTTTACCAGAACCCGGCCCTGCTAAAATTAACAGATTTTCATGTTCATGACTGGCAACCAGGGCTTCTTGTTGCGGATTTTGTAAATCCGCAACAATCCGTTGAAAGGATTGTTGACTGGTAGCCCGTTCAATGACTTCCTTACGATCAGCAAAATAACGTTTGACAAACTCGGCCTTGTCCATTGAAAAATAGGCGACTACCAAAGCCAGCGCCTGACCTATTTTTTCCAAGCCCCGTTTTGCATACTCATTGATAACATGAACCTGAAAAATACGTTCACTATAATGTTGCGACAGCGGCTCATAGTCTCCCTTACTGTATCGACGGCCTTTTGCATCCGGCAATACCTGAATGGTCATCGCTTGACGAAATACAGCCAAACCTTTTTGTAAGGTGATGACTTTTTGCTCATGAAGAAAATTCAGCGCTCTTTCAACCGCAGCCAAATGATCTTTTAATTCCGACCAGGTAACCAGATCTTGTTTTAGTTCGTTTAATAAATCTTCTGCGGCAAACTCAACCAATACATCAGAAGACGGCGCTGTCGTTTCGGGGATGCGATGAAGAATCGCCTGTAACACAACATGCGCAACTGCCTGCCGGATTTGTGCAGTTTTTTCCAGTCCCTTCCAGTTGCGATTCAGTTTTACAGTATATTGATCCAGACCTTTATGTCTAATTGTTAAACTGCCTTTTTTCCCGGCCAGCCCCTGACCATCTTTGGACAAACTGGACAGCAGTAAACGCAAAATTTCCGGATTACTTTGCTGATAACCCTGATCCAGTAAATTTTGGTTAATCAGTCGTAATGATAACTGTTGCCATTGATTTTGCTCCGCATCCGGAGCTTGTTCTTGTAACACTTTGATGACTGCTCTTTCCAGCTCACAGACTTTGACCAGCATGGATTTTGAAGAATTTGCCACTTTGTAGCGAACAAAAGCCGTCAGTAATAACTGTTTTTGAATTAGCCCTGCTTCTGCCATATCATGCAAGGTCCTAATCACCAACTGGCTGGCAGTCATCTTTTTTTGCTTGCTGTTTGCTTGTTCCTTTTCATCCAATATAAAAGCATTGTGTTGTGCTAATTCATCAGCGCTGAATCCTTCATCACTTTTAGCATTAAACAGATCTTCAATAATAGCGGACCAACGCTGTTGCTGTCTTCTGGACAAACCCAACGATGCAATTTTTTGTGTTGCTTCCTCCATGTTTTTTACCATTGGCCTGCCTTGAAAAACCTGGGTGCGGTTTTCATTGCGCTGAATAAACCCCGATTTTTCCAGCCAGGACACAGCTGTTTTTACTTTAGTATCGGCACTGTAATCTTCATTATCAAAAGAGGCATCAACATTATCATCCATTAATAATTCACCAGTGGTTAACACCACATTGCCTTGTTGATCTTTTTTAGTTTTGCGAAGTCCTCTTAAAATTTGGCTAATATCCCGCTGGCTGATTTGTGAAGCGGCTGATAGTTTAAACTGAGTATCAATGTCGTTTTCATCAAACAGTAATATACATTCGGCTTGTAGTTGATCACGTCCAGCACGTCCTGCTTCCTGCAAATAGTTTTCCAGCGAACCTGGAATATCGGCATGAATCACCAGCCTGACATCCTCCTTGTCTATACCCATGCCAAAAGCGTTGGTTGCCGTAATCACCCGGGTAACGCCTGTAATAAAGTTTTCCTGAATATGTTTTTTTTCTGCCGCATCCTTGCCAGCATGGAATGCTTCAACTTGCCAGTCCTGTTGCTCAAGATATTCTGCAACCGTTTCTGTCTGCTTTTGTTTTGCACAATAAATGATCGCGCTACCACAATCCCCTAACCTTTCTTGTAATAATTGATTTATTCGAGGAAATTTATCGTTACTAGTAACCGTTTGTACTTCAAATTGCAGATTATCTCTTTCAACACCGCCTTCAAAAACTATCAGCTCCTGCGCTAAATTGGCGCGAAAATAATCGATAATTTCATCTCTGACATCCTGCTTGGCTGTTGCGGTAAAACATTGAACCGGTGGTAACAGGGCTTTTTGCTTATCCGCAAATTCCTTGATAAAACGAGCGGCATAAAGATAGTCCGGACGAAAATCATGTCCCCATTTTGATAGACAATGCGCCTCATCAAATACCCAGCAGCCAATCTCCCGATGCTCGATAGCATGTTGAAATGAACGGTTTCGTAATTGTTCGGGTGAAACATACAAAACTGCAATATCACCCATCTGAATGGCTTTCAATACCTCGCCCCGTTCCGGCGCAGTCAACATCCCATACAGGGCAGCAGTATTTGGCGCACCGGTTTTGTTGCGCAAGTTATCAACCTGATCTTTCATCAAGGCTTGTAAAGGTGAAATGACAATGGTCAAGACACCACGGCGTTGATATCGAACCAAAGCAGGAAGTTGATAACACAGTGACTTGCCGCCGCCTGTTGGCAAAATAGCAAACATCGGCGTGTCACTCATGGCAGCCTGCACAATTTGTTGTTGCAAACTTTCGCCATCCTCAGTTGCAGGCTCCTTTCTGAAAGCATAAAAGCCAAAAAACTGCTGCAACTGTTTAACCGGATGATGGGTTTCCAGGCAATAACTGCAATGAATATCGGTGCAGGGAATATCTCTTAACTGTCTTAATATCGGCGCCACATCTTCAAACTGCTGCCTGACCCACGGCGGTAATACCGAATTACCTCCTGCTACCCTGAGCCATGCCAAACAATATGCCAAAGCCACCCGTTTTTCTGGATCGATAAGTATTGCTTTGACGACTTCTTTCTGCGCGACAATGCATGTCTTCGTCTGGACTTTCTGCTTGAAAATATCTAGTGCTTCGTCGGAATTAATGACTTCTCCACCCATTGCAAGAAGGGCTTTTTGCAAACCAGTCCATTTGGTATTGCCAGCAAAAGCATAATGATAAAAACTTAAAATGTCCCTGCCTTGCTCTTGTAGAGCTTGCCATTGATCCTGAAATAATTGTTTCGCCAGCAACGCATCAGCCAAAGGATCATTCAAACTGTCTTTCACCAATTTGTAGTTTTTTACCAACCGATGATAAGGATTTTCCGGAAAGGCAAGGGGAGATAAAACCAGCGTATCAATAACTGGCTTGGTTAAAAAATCATAGTTGGTGGAAACAGCGCTGCAAACTGGCAAATCATGTTGCAATAAATTATGGCCTAACAAATAAGTTACGTCTCTCGCAAAGGTATCCAGTTCGTTAAGCTTTTCTGTTGTTTTAAAAGGTGATTTTGCAACAAATCTGCTGCCTTGCCATTCAGCCCCAATAGCAAATATTTCACCATTTACCGTTGTTTCCAAATCCAGGCAACAGCAATTGTTAATAAATTGCTCCTTATCCCTTTTCATGCCTATTGAATTTACCTTCATACTTTAAGTAATTGTAATCATAACAAATAAAGTTCAATATTATTCAGGATACTATAAGGAATTAATGTCATAATCAGTCCATTCTCCAACAAATTACTTGGAGAAACTAAACTCTTTTACAATTTGAGGAGACAAAAGATGACTAAAATATTAACGGCTACATTATTTTCAACTGCTTTTTTGTTGGCAGGATGCGATCAAGGCGCGCAAACTGAATCCAGCAATACTGGCGATTTGGCCTTCCAGGCAGAAGACACAAGCAAATCTGCAACTGAGAGCACTAAGGAAATGGCTGCCCAAACATTGGATACTGCAAAACAAGCCACTACTAGCGTAGCAGAAGGCGCAAAAGACATGGCAACTGGCGCTGTTGACACAACCAAAGAACTGGCTACTTCAGCAGTGGAAACCGGTAAAGAGGCTGCAAGCGCTGTTGCTGAAGGTGCTTCAGATATGACCACAACCGCGATTGAAGGAACCAAGGAGTTGGCAGGTAAAGCGGTTGATGCTGGTAAGGATGCTGCGACATCGGTTGCCGAAGGTACTAGCGATTTAGCTGGTAAAGCTGTTGATGCTACCAAAAGCGCGGCTTCTACTGTTGCTGATAAGGCAAAAGGTGCTAAAGATGCTGTTGTCGATGCCGCTACTGAAGAAAAGCAAACGGCAGTTGGCGGTATTACGGCTGAATAAAAGAACAACCACTTATTCACTTTCCTCCCTTTGTTAGAGCCTGTTCAAGATCTATTCAGTAAAATTCTAATAAATGCGAGTACGACCATGTGTAAACTTGAATTCAAGAGCCTTTCACAGTTCTTCCAGAGTCGACGGCATTTCTCTATCCATGCAA
>JALSJK010000165.1 GCA_026989395.1 Methylomonas sp. | reverse complement strand
CAGGCTTGTACAAACTTCTTCGACAACCTCGATGAGCATCATGCTCCTTTGCGTGCATTGTTGAATGAAAAGTTTCAGATTATTGAGGGCAAAGCCGGGTATTCTTGATCGTGGATAGTATATTATCCTGACTTTTGGCGTACTGTCATCACACATGGCGGCACAGTTTGAAAGCTTGTCCAAGCCTGTTATTGCAACCATTGTTGCTGACCGGGTTTTACAGGAGCTCCCGTATATTGATGGCGTTAGCGGCAAAACCAACTTTACCTATATTACTGACAACCATAAAATTGAGGATGACATCAGGCAATTCTATCAGTTAAAGCCATTCAAACATCTAGTTGTCCCGGCGGATCATAATATCCTGGAAGCCTTACCTTCATTGGCGAAAACCGTCACAAGGGTGCAGAAACAGCTAGGCTTTAAACTTACCTTTATTCCTGTCTTTGATAATCTGGGCAAAACATTATCAGATATCCCAACGACTGCTGATGCCCTCTATATACCACCGCTCATGAGATTTAACAAACCATCCATTAAAACCTTTTCAGATCAAATTATCCTACGTGGCTTGCCCAGTTTTTCGTTATTGGGTCTGCCCGATCTAGAACTTGGGTTCATGGCAACCTTACGTGGTCGAAAAATTGATGTACTACGTTTCTCAAGACGAATTGCGCTGAATGTACAAAGCATCTTGCTTGGAACCAATGCAGCTAATTTAAAAGTCGATCTCAATCAACCTGCAAAACTGGCAATTAATATGGCAACAGTCAGAGCTCTCGGCTTGCCGCTAAAATGGCAGATACTTGAACAAGCTGAACTAATCAATGACAAACCTTTTCCTGATGACCACTTACTTACACTGAAACAAGCCATTCGCCATGCTGTAGCCGCTAATTTAAGCCTGCAAAGTGACAGACAAAACGTAAACATTGCTGAAGATCAAGTTGACAGTTCGCGTTCTACCCTACTCCCACAAATTACTATTGGTGTCACTGGCAATCAAATTAATCAGGAAAAGGCGGGCTTACTGCAAGCCGAACGAACCGCTGATGCAGAGCTACGTTTATCACAATCAATTTACTCTGAACGTAACTGGGCTAATTTCGATGTCACCAAATTATTAAAGCAAGCAGAAGATGCGGCATTTCAGACCCGGATTCTGGATATTATGCAAAATACGGCTACCGCCTATCTTCGTGTATTACTGACCAGAGCAACAGAACTGGTCAGACAGTCAGATTTAAAAGTCAGTGAAACCAACCTGGACTTGGCCCAGGCCAGATTAAAAATTGGCTACTCAGACCGTTCTGATGTATTACGCTGGAAAAGTGAAATTGCTATTGACCGAAGCAGCTTGTATCTGGCTCGATCAGAAAGAGAGCAAGCGGAAACAGCTTTGAAACAGCTTTTGCATTTGCCCTTATCCGAGGAAATTGCAGTTACTGATAATGGTATTTCTGAGCAAATCGCCATGTTAAATAATGAAAAATTCAAACGCTTTTTTGATAACACGATTAATTTTAATACCTTTATGGCATTCGAAGTTGAACGTGCTTTTGCCAATGCTCCAGAACTCAAACAGATAAATCACCTATTGGCAACCAGCAAGCGCCAACTGTCGGCTGGAAAAAGAGCTTATTATGTTCCCGATGTCAGCTTGAATGCCCGTTTCGGCCAAAATATCAGTCAGGGCGGTGTTGGCGCAAACAACCCTAATTATCAGAACGATAACTGGTCTGTAGGGTTACAAGCCACATTGCCTTTATTTACCAGCGGCGCTCGTTCTGCGGAGGTCTCCCGCGCCAGTCATTCTGTATTGCAGAATAAATATCAGCGAGAAAATATCGTTGAACTGATTGAAACCCGGGTACGCACCGCTTTGCAAAAAACCAAAGGAAGTTTTCCTGCCATTCGCCTTACAAAAGTCGCTGCCGATGCTGCAACTGATAACTTCGAGATGGTCAGCGATGCTTATGCAAAAGGTGTGGTTTCCATAACTGACCTAATTGACGCACAAAACTCTGTACTGTCATCCAGGTTATCTGCTGTTCAGGCTTTGTATCTATTTATGATCGACTGGGTCGAAGTTCAACGAGCAGTTGCCAATTTCGACTTGTTTCTGGAAGAACAGGGAATGCAGAACTGGTATCAGGAGATGGATACTTTTTTCAACAACCGCTCGTGATCATTGAGAACCGATACTAATGCGCAAAACAAAAAAATCATATTTCTTACTGATCAGTATTAATTTGTTGCTAATGGCTTGCCAACAGCAGGAAGTTAAACAAGAGCAACGTTTACGCAGCGTAAAATACCAAACCATACAAGCTGGCGCAAATGGTTCAAGCCGTATCTTTCCAGGTCTTGCAAAAGCCAGTACCGAAGCGGATTTAAGCTTCAGGGTCTCAGGAACACTAATATCACTGCCAGTTAAAGTCGGTGATCATTTAAAACCAGGACAGACCATTGCAGCCTTAGACGCCTCTCAATTTCAATTACAAGCGCAACAGGCGCAAGCAAACTTGGCCCAGACCACTGCGGCATGGCGAAATGCCCGTGCGGCTTATGAACGGGTAAAAGGCTTATATGAAAACAATAATGCATCGCGGCATGACCTTGATGCAGCAAGAGCATTGGCTGATTCAAGCCTTGCCCAGGTTCATGCCGCAAAAAAAGCATTGGAGCTGGCACGCTTGAATATTGCCTATACTCGACTGAAGGCAAAACAAACTTGTGATGTTGCGGAAGTCTATGCCGCCAGTAATGAATTTGTCAGCAGCGGCCAAAGTATTGTCAAGGTTGTTTGTGGTAGTAGCCTGGAAGTGGAGGTTTCAGTACCTGGAAACTACATTGCTGCAATTCAGCACGATATGCCAGTTAAAGTGACATTCAGCGTTTTCCCCGGCAAAGTATTTTCAGCAAAGGTTTCAGAAGTTGGAGTTGCTGCAAGTGGTGGCGGCACAACTTTTCCTGTCACGGTCACACTCAACAATATTCAGCCTGGACTGCGTTCAGGTCTGGCATCTGAAGTTACCTTTCAGTTTCCTGATAACACCCAAAATCTTGCTGCCATCGTCCCCGCTTTTGCAGTTAGCGAAGACGAGCAAGGACGTTTTGTTTATCTACTCCTATCCGGTAAAAATAAAGCTATTGGTATTATTAAACGCCAAACAGTCAGGGTTGGTGAATTAACAGACCAAGGTCTGGAAATTTTACAAGGTCTGACAGTTGGAGATAAGGTTGTCACAGCGGGTGTTACCGTGATCAGGGATGGTCTTCAAGTCAGGATGAAACAATGAACCTTACCGGCATTGCCTTTAAATTTGACAGGGTTGTTTATGTTCTGGTTTTGTTGCTGGTTATCAGCGGTATTTTGGCTTATTTTGATTTGCCTAAAGCCCAGGACCCTGGTTTTACCATTCGTACCGCCGTTATTACCACCAAATTCCCAGGCGCCAGCCCTGAACGTGTCGAACTGTTAATTTCTGACCGCATTGAAAAAGCTGTCCAGGAACTACCTGAACTGGATAACGTCACATCCGATTCTCAAACAGGCATGTCTCTGGTGTTTGCCAACTTTAAGGAAAGCTACCGAGATATGCGGCCCATCTTTGATAAATTGCGCCGTAAAATTGAGGATATAAACGATCTGCCTGATGGCGTCATCGGTCCCTTTGTTGATGATGAATATGGCGATGTTTTTGGCATGGTTTATGGACTGACAGGTGAAGGATTCAGCTATTCAGAGTTAAAGGATATTGCCGATGATATACGGGATGAACTACTGAAAATTCCGATGGTTTCGAAAGTTGAAATACAAGGCGCACAAGATCAGGTAATCTTTGTCGAATACAATAATGCACACCTGACTGAGCTGGGTTTATCGCCACAACAATTAAGACAAATTCTAACATCTGCAAATATTCTCCAGTCCGGAGGAAATATCCGTATTGGTCCCGAACGTATTGCCCTTGAACCGACAGGGAATTTTGATTCGCTGGAAGATTTACGCAAAACCGTTATTCAACTACCGGCAAGCAAAGAAGTCGTTTATCTGGATGACATAGCTAAAATTTACCGGGGTTATTCTGATCCGCCACACAATAAAGCCAGGCTAAATGCTCGCCCCGCCCTGGTGATCTCAATTGCCATGCAAGATGACGGCAATATTCTGGAACTGGGAGAAATTCTCAACAAAACCATCCCCGAACTGGAAAGTAATTATCCCTGGGGAATCCAGATAACTCCCGTTTTTCAGCAAGCACAATTAGTAGAAAGTGCGGTCAACAATTTCATGAATAATCTGTTTCAGGCTGTCACTATTGTCATGTTACTGATGTTAGGGTTTCTGGGATTTAGAACCGGTCTGATCGTTTCTTTGCTGATCCCAATGACTATTGCCGTGACTTTTGTATTGATGAAGTCATTTGACATTACCATCAACCAAGTATCACTTGCAGCATTAATCATTGCCCTGGGATTATTGGTTGATAATGCCATTGTTATTACCGAGAGCATTCTGGTCAAACGCGAACAAGGACTTGATGCCGTTGCTGCCGCAATATCTTCCGGACAAGAATTGGCTGTACCATTATTGATTTCATCATTAACAACTGCCGCTGCATTTTTAAGCATCTTTCTGGCAGAATCCGCAGTTGGTGAATACACCGCAGATATTTTCAAAGTTAATACCATTGCGTTGTTATCGTCCTGGGTTTTGGCGATGACGGTTATCCCATTGTTATCAAAACCGTTAATCAAACTGAAACAAAAAACAAAAAAGGAAGATTTTCAGGGGTTAATGTATCGGTCTTATAGAAAAATTCTGATTCCTGCTCTTAAACAACCGTTGATTTTTATATTGCTGGTCATTCTTTGCTTTGGGTCAACCATCATAGGATTAAAATATGTCACCAAGGTTTTTATTCCGCCAAGAGTTGACCCCATCATCAATGCTAAATTCAATATGCCCAGAGGCACCGCGATTGAAACCATGGAACAGATTGTTAAGGATATTGAAAATTTCATGCGAAACAATCTTCAGGTAAATCAGCAAGACATTGCAAACGGCAAGGCTGGACTTCGTTACTGGGTTAGCTTTATTGGCAAAGGTGCGCCCCGATTCATGTTGTCTGCTGACCCGGAACCGCAAAAATCACACCATGCCACGCTTATCATGACCACCACAGATCATTTGGTGATACCCACAATCATCGACCAGGTAACAACGTATTGTGAACGCCAATATCCAGATCTCAAAGTACAAATGAAAAAGCTGGAAAATGGCAAACCAATTGATTTTCCAGTCTCTATTCGAGTATCAGGAACTGAATTTAATGGCTTGTATGAAATTACTTCTGCTTTAAAAGATAAATTACTAGCCACTACTGGCGTTATGGATGTTGAGGATGATTGGGGACCGCGCAGTAAAAAGCTGATTATCGATGTCAATCAGGAACGTGCCCGCAGAGCTGGTGTAACCAGTGAAGACGTGGCTATTTCTTTACAAGCCGGTTTGTCGGGATTAAACCTAACCGAATATCGAGAGCAAGATAAATCCATACCAATCACCTTGCGCTCCATTGCTGCTGACCGTCAGGATTTAGGCAAGCTTGATGGCATGACTATCTACTCGCAAACTACCGGGACTACAGTTCCTTTAAAACAAGTTGCTGACTTCAACATAGCCTGGCAGTACGGGATTATCAAACGTAGAGACCGGGACCGCACCCTGACGGTTAATGCTCAATTACTGCCGGGCGTAACAGCAACTGAAATCAACAAACAGTTTAATCCCTGGCTTGAGGAATATGCCAAAACCTGGCCTTACGGATATAGTTATGAATTAGGCGGGGAAGCTGAGTCGTCTGGCGACGCCAATCAGTCTATTGTGGAAAAACTGCCGATTTCCGCGATGATCATTGTATTACTGCTGGTCGCCCAGTTTAATTCAATCCGCAAGCCATTTATCATATTAACCACCATTCCTCTTGGTATTATTGGCGTGACGATTGGTTTACTGGTCGCAAATTCAGTATTCGGATTTTTCACCATCCTGGGCATTATTTCCCTATCGGGAATCATTATCAACAATGCGATTGTCTTGATCGACAGAATCCAGATTGAACTGGAAAATGGCAAAACCCCGCCGGATGCCATTATTTCTGCCACTCATCAACGATTGCGCCCAATTTTGTTGACCACGGCTACAACCATAGGCGGCATGCTGCCACTGTGGATTTCCCACGATCCCATGTTTGAAACCATGGCAGTCTCAATTATTTTTGGCTTGGCATTTGCCACTTTACTAACTTTAGTTTTGGTTCCGGTATTGTATAGTTTGTTTTATCGGGTAAATTTTAAAACTTATTGATCAATTCACTTCCTGCTAACAAGCACACTCTAAAACCAGTATCAAGTGAATAATTCCACAATTTTTCAGTGGAAAACCTAACACACATTCCAGCCAGTAATTATTAGACTACACCTCGAATGGATTCATTGACCTGTGCAGGAGCAATCAATCAGGTCTTTCTACAAAATCACATAACTTGATAACAAGAAGGTGTATTATGATTAATCAAAAAACATTA
Source organism: Methylomonas sp. (assembly GCA_026989395.1). Lineage (GTDB taxonomy): Bacteria > Pseudomonadota > Gammaproteobacteria > Methylococcales > Methylomonadaceae > JALSJK01. Next base: position 1,590 of record JALSJK010000165.1, on the reverse strand, counting down.
TTTACTTGTGCCTTGCTACTCTCTTCAGCAATTGGGGCAACAGCAAACGCCAAGCCTTTGCTGGTCGATATCAATCCTCAACTTGATCCGATAAACATACCTCCTGTTTTGATTCCTGTTCCTCTACCGGAAGATAAACAATCTGAGTATGAAGTCAGAACCGCAGGTGCACATTTTTTTAAACGGGTTGTCAGTAGCACGAAATTTCAAACCACATCATCACGTAAATTTACTGACTTGAAATATGCAAAAACCAGAGTGATGATCCCGCCAAACAGCTCAGCACTCATCAATGCCAGCTTTGATGCCGAATCACGCTGTAACGAACCGGGTGGAACGGCGAATGGATGGTGTGAAGTCAGAATTTTGATCAACGGCTCCGAAGGTGCACCGGCTGCCTCAAAATATCCGAGTGATACCCTGGCTTTTGATAGCAGTGATGGTGGCAATGAAGGAGAAGGTTCCTGGGAAAGTCATGCCATGAGCCGCCATCAATGTGTTACCAATAAAAGCGATGATTTTAAGCCAGTAGAGATTGCAGTTGAGTGGAAATTGACTAATTTCCCGGCAGATACAAATCCTCAGTTCTGGCTTGATGACTGGAGTCTGGTTGTTGAAATGGCTGAAGATTGTAAAGTAAGAAAAATTGTAAAATAAGGAGATAAAAAATGAATAAATTCATTAAAAATTTGACCTTCATTTGTTTAGGGGCAAGCGCTGTGTTATCAATGAATGCTCAGGCAGCTGTATTTACTGTTTATGGTGACCGAACGGCTTTTCTGACCGCTTTGGGTGGCACAACTATCACCCAGGATTTTGAAAGTTTTGCGGATGGACAAAATATGGCAGGCGTTGATTTTCTGCCTGGGGTGTCTGTTAGCACCAACATGGATAGACTGGAAATTTTCAAGGGTTCTGGCGATCAGGAATTGTTTGGTTTAAACAACCCTAAAGCGCGAGGAGCAAATGGAGGTTTTGCAGCCTATAACATCAATTTATCGGAATCTTATAAAGCTATTGGCTTTGATATCGATGCATTTGACCCTGAAGCAAATCCCGGCCTGATGGAAATGCAATTTGCCGATGGTGATTTTCTGGATCCATTTTCAGTTCCACCGGGTGCAACGGAGCAGGATCCTGTTTTTATAGGCGTTATCAGTGACACAGATATTACAAGAATAGAATGGCGAGAACCGTTCGAGCCATTAAGTGGTGGTTGCTGTGAAGAAACCGCTCTGGATAACTTCGTTGTTCCGCAAGCCGTTCCATTACCTTCAGCATTAGCCCTGGCTATGCCAATGTATGGCTTGTTTGCTGGTTTGGTTTGGAGACGAAGAAAATCGAATGTCTAAGTATTTCTGAACAATAACTTTGAGCACAAGGATGTGCTTGTTCTAACATTCGTAATCACATTAGAACAATGACTTACCCCGGCCCACCTGTCAGCGAAAAAACCGAGGTAAGTTATACTATCCACGATCAAGAATACCCGGCTTTGCCCTCAATAATCTGAAACTTTTCATTCAACAATGCACGCAAAGGAGCATGATGCTCATCGAGGTTGTCGAAGAAGTTTGTACAAGCCTGTTT
>JALSJK010000164.1 GCA_026989395.1 Methylomonas sp. | reverse complement strand
CAAAATATTGCTGTTTCCGCTATTGAACATCCTTCGGTATTACAGACGGCATTTTCACTGAAGAACATAAATAAACAAGTCGTTGCTGAAATACCCGTCGAGAGTAATGGCTTAGTTGAAATGGAAGCAGTTGAAAATCAGGTAAAAAACGGAGTGGAATTGGTTTCAATAATGCTGGCAAATAATGAAACTGGCGTGATACAGAATATTGAAAAAATTTCTGATTTTCTAAAACAACACCAGGTGAAAATTCATACTGATGCCGTACAAGCAATAGGTAAAATACCGACTGACTTCAATAAAACCGGTGTCCATATGATGTCATTATCCAGCCATAAAATATATGGACCAAAAGGTTGTGGTGCATTAATTATTGAAGATGGGCTGGTTTTACAGCCCCTATTATCAGGAGGGGGACAGGAGTTCGGTTTGCGTGGGGGTACTGAGAATGTTGCGGCTATTATCGGTTTTGGATTTGCTGCCGAGATTGCCAGGAACAGTTTGCAAGAAAAACATGAAAAATTATTAAACCTCAGGGATTATTTGGAGTCTGAATTACACACAATACCAGGGATTCGAATTTTTTCTGAACATCAAAAGCGTTTGCCTAATACTGTACAGTTTGGCTTACCGGAGACTGATGGCGAGATGTTATTGATGCAATTAGATAAAAAAGGCATTGCTGTTTCTAGCGGTTCCGCATGTGCGAGCGGCGGTGGTAAAGCGAGTCATGTGCTGAAAGCAATGGGAGTAGATGAGTCTTTAGCAAAAAGTGCAATACGTATCAGCCTTGGGTATAAGAATACTGAGGATGAAATAGATATACTGATTACTAATTTAAAATCAATGATTATTAAATAACTAATTCAAGAGGTTAATATGGCAATTTCTTTAACTGAAAATGCGGAAAAACAAATTAAAAAGCAATTAATGGCTCGCGGCAAAGGGCTTGGTTTAAAGCTGAGTGTAAAGGAAGCTGGCTGTACTGGTTTTGCATATGTACTGGATTATGCTGATGAACTGGTTGAAGGTGATGTCGTTTATGAACAAAATGATGTCAGCGTCATTATTAATGAAAAAGATCTGAAATTTCTTGACGGAGTTGAGGTTGATTATCGGCGTGAAGGCATTAATGAAGCATTCAAATTTAATAATCCGAATGTGAAAGATACTTGTGGCTGTGGTGAAAGTTTCGTTGTTTAAATTCTTTGAGGATGTTTGTTATATATACTTCGCGCAGTCACGACTACAGATTTCTAACGACTGAGTTTTTGCCGATAGCTGCGTTACTAAAACAGTTGCGTAGCTTGCTATGCGCCTGTTTTAGTGCCTAGCTCTCGGCAACAATCAGTGCGCTATAAATTCCGCATTCGTAACCGCGCGAAGTATATCCTGCAACATTCAAGAATGCCCCATTTATGTGAAAATTTGTTTCCATTCCAGTAGCCGAGACAACCTGGATAGATACAATCATTTTTTGAATGCGCCAAAGCGCAATAAAATTGCAGGGAGAAGTAATAAATTTAGCAAGGTTGAAGATATTAGCCCACCAATGATAATTGTCGCCATGGGCCCCATGATTTCTCGGCCCGGATTATCGCTATCAAAAGCAATAGGAAACATTGCAAGCGCAGTTACCATTGCGGTCATTAAAATTGAAGGTAATCTTTCCTCGGCGCCTTGGATTGCAGTAGCCTGATCCCAGCTTTTTTGCTCATGACTGATTAAATATTGATAATGCGACAATAACATAATGCTGTTGCGAACAGTGATTCCAAACAGAGTAATAAAGCCAACAACAGAGCCAACTGATAATGTGGCGCCGGTTAAAACAATTGCTGCCACGCCTCCAATTAATGAGAATGGCAAGTTGAAAAGGGTTAATAGCACATGACGATAATTTCCAATTGCGATATAGATTAAAATTAGCACGCCAATCCCTGCTAATAAAGAATTGACAATTAATGTTTTTTTGGCCTGGGACTGTTCAAAAGCTGCGCCGGTAAATTCCGGGTATATGTCTGCATTAAAAGATATTTCCTCAAGAATTCGGTGTTTTAACTCACTGACAAATGACTCGACATCCCGATTAACAACATTAGTGGTTACGGTTTGTTTTCTTTGAGTATTTTGGTGAAGAATATTGTAACGGCCTTCCGTGAAATTGATTGTGGCAATTTCTTTCAACGGGATTAGAGTATCATCCAAAGTTCGAATTGGTAAATGCCCTATAAATTCAGGTTGCTTTTTTAATGCTGGTGGCAATGTAACAGCAATATTATGAAAACGATTTCCCTGGAAAATTTTTCCAGCAATCTGGCCCTCATAAGCGGCCTGAATGGTGTCTAGAACTTCTGCCGTTTGAACACCTCTAAGTACCATTCTATTAAGATCCAAGTGAATTTGTATTAATGATGTGCCTGGAGGTGAACGTAACTGAATATCTTCCGATCCAGGAATAGTTTGGACAATCTCTGTAATTTGTTTGGCTTTCTCGTCAAGTGCATTAAGATCATGCCCATATATGTTTATGGCAACAGGTGCAGTATAACCAGAAATAGTTTCATCAATACGCTCCGTCAAAAATGTATTCGCTTCGTAAACAATACCTGGAAATTGCTCAAGAATATGCCTGATTTTTTCAAGAATCTGTTGCTGTTCTGGACCAGATGCCGGGCTTAACCGAATTTCAAATTCGCTGTAATGGCTGCCGTAGGTATCTGCTCCTCGTTCAGCACGACCAGCCCACTGTGAAACCGATTTAACGCCCCTGATTTTTTTAATTTGATTAGTCAGCATTTTGCCGGTCCGAATAGATTCTTTTAAGGAAGTGCCTGGAATACTGGCTGTATGGACGATGTAATGGCCTTCCCGCAAGTCGGGGAGAAAATTTCCGCCAAGAGAATGCAGCGGTAAGAGCGACAAAAAGAACAACACCAGGCTAATTCCCAAGGAAATTTTAAAATGTCTAAAAACCAGCAAAATGGTTTTTTTGTAGATTGGATTTAACCAGCGAAGTAATGGAGATTGTTTTTGTTGTTGAATGTTTTTCCCGATGAGTATAAAGCAAAGTGCAGGTGTGACAGTCAGTGCTATAAATAATGAGGTAAAAATGGCAATAATATAGGAATAACCCAAGGGAGCAAATAATTTGCCTGCAACACCCGTCAAAGATAATAATGGAACAAAAACCAGGGCTACTATAAAACTTGCGTAAACAACTGAGCCTCGAACCTCCATTGAGGCATTAAAAATAACTTGTTGAATGGGCAGTGGGTTATTTATTAGTTGATTTTCTCGCAAACGACGAAAGATATTCTCTGTATCGATAATAGCATCGTCAACAACTTCTCCTAAAGCAATGGCCAGTCCACCTAAAACCATAATGTTTAAATTGGTACCAGTTTCAAGCAAAATCAAAATTGCACCAATTAATGACAAGGGAATAGCTAGAGCAGAAATAACCGCAGTACGAAAATTATAAAGAAACAAATAGAGAACAATGAGAACAAAAAAGCCTCCAAGTAATAAATGTTCTGAAACATTGAAAAAGGAGGCTTCAATATAATCAGCTGGACGAAATAAAGCAGGGTAAAAAGTAATATCCTGTTTTGAAAAAATGGTTTCAAAATCTTCTAAAGTCCGTTCAACCGAGCGGGTTACAGTCAGTGTATTAGCTCCAAATTGGCCAATAATCATCATGACAATTCCTGATTTGCCCATAATTTGAGCGGCACCAATGGGTGGCTCTGGTGCATATTGAATGGTAGCGACATCCGCCAGGGTGATTTGCTGGCCGTTGTTGCGTTTTACGATTATTTTTTCAAATTGTTTTGGTTTTATTGGCGAACCAGTGACTTGTAGGGTAAAGCGTTGATTACTATTTTCCAGAAAACCAGTCCCCTGGAATTTTCCGGCTTGTTTTACTGCCTGAACAATATCTGAGGTAGAAAGATTAAACTGGTGTAGTTGTGTTGGGATGATTTGGATTTGTAATTGTCTAATTTCGCCGCCAAAAACATTTACATCTGCCACTCCAGGAACGGTGAGAAGCCGAGGGACAAGCGTCCAGTCAACAAGGCTGCGCAGTTCCATCAGGCTCTTCCTGTCAGAATTTAAGCCTATGGTGAGAACGGTTGCCGAAGAGGATGATAAAGGTAAAACAATGGGTGATTTTGAGGTTTCAGGTAATTGCCCCTCCAGCTGCGTCAAACGTTCACTAACTTGCTGTCTGGCTCTATATATATCAATATTGTCTGAGAAAATTGCGGTAATAATTGAAAGTCCCTGAATAGATTCGGATCGGATCGATTTCATACCGATCAATCCGGCGATACTGTTTTCAATCTGTTGGGTAACGAGAACCTCAACCTGTTCCGCAGAAAATCCAGGCGACTCAGTCTGAATAGTTACCTGGTTGGGAGAAAATTCAGGAAATATATCCAGTCCGGCATGGAAAAACCGGTAACCACCATATCCCAGCAGCAGAGCGGCCAGAGCCACAACAATGCCACAGTAGTTTATGGAAAAACGAACTAAAGTCGCAAGCATGATCTAGTCATCATTTTCTTCTGGAATTTGGGCGCGAAATTCTTCTGCCAGGAGAATCTGGGCGCCAGTTTTGACAATTTTTTTCCCATCCAGATTGGCATCGGGGACAAAATAATGATCGCCAGATATTTCTGGATCTTTTATTTGGTAGCGAGAAAAAGTCTGCGGACTGGTTTCCAGATAAACAAAGGCTTGGCCGAAATGCCGCACCAAAGAACTGTTGGGAATCAGCACTCCGGAAAGATTTGTTTGTTGTGGTATCCAGGCAGTAATCTGCATTCCTGTTCTCAATTTAGGGTTGTTGGCCAGGAAAAAATAACTTTCGCCCTGTGCTAAACCACGTACTTTAGGCGATGGTCCTATTAGTTCTGCAACGATTGCTTGATTTCTCAAGCCGGTTTGATGAATAAATATTTTGGATGTTTCAGTTGGTAAAGTGTTATTCGTCGGCAAAGAAACCAAAATAATTTTTTCATTCCCGGCAAGTATTGATTCAAGTTTCTTATGTTCTGATGTGGTAATCCAATCTAACAATGTAGAACCCCAATCAAAAAGGATTATTTCCTTGGCCTGCTCGAAATCCAACCGGGTTGTATTTAACTGCATTTTGCTAAGGCGCCATTTTTCTAATTGATTTTGTAGTTTCTGGTTTGAAATGACTTTTTTACGAAATAGCTTTTGAACTCTATTTAGGTTTTTTTGATGAAAAGCAAAATCATTAACGGCTATTTTTAGTTTTACAGAAGCTAATTGGTAGGCATTTTTTGCTGTAATCAGGGGGATGATATTTATAATTTCTCCAAAACTGATTAATTCAGGTTTGAATTTTATCTTGCTCAATGTTTGGAGGCTAATGCCGGCATTTTTAAACTGTTTTGGACCAAGAAAAATTTCGCCTGGGAAATATTCAGGTTCTTGAGCAGAAAAGGTGTCTTCATCGGCGGAAACTAAATTGGTGATTGAAACCAGAAATAACCAGGCCAAGAGATTTAATAAAAATTTCAGGATTTGCTTTTTCAATAAAAAAATCATTGAATGATAACTGATACCGCAAAAAATCAGATATTATAACCAGCAAATGAAATAATACCTCGAAAACAGTCGCGAAGGCATTGTTACCAGGGGTATAATTTATCTATTTGGAATGAATCTAATGAGTAAATTGCCTGACGATTTAAAGTATGCAAAAAGCCATGAATGGACAAAATTGGAAGACAATCAAATTGTGCGTGTCGGTATAACTGACTTTGCCCAAGATGAATTGGGTGATTTAGTTTATATTGAATTACCAAAAGTGGGGCAAAGGGTTTCTGCTGGTAAGCAATGTGCAGTTGTGGAATCTGTAAAAACTGCTTCTGATTTATACAGTCCTGTAGATGGAGAGGTTGTTGAAATAAATGAGGCATTAACTGATGAGCCTGAACGAGTCAATGAAGATTGTTACGATTCGTGGTTGTTTTGCATTAAGGCAGATAACCCATCACAGTTAAATCAATTGATGAATTCTGATGAATATGAAGCGATGATTAGTGACTAACATTTTTTCTCAGTTACTCACAGTTTATGTGGATAACTCTGTGAATAAGTCTATTTTAAGGAATGCAAACCCTTGCTTCTGTTAAGGGTTTCTTAAAATGTATTTTTTTTATACAGCGTTTGTTTTTTACACAGTCTAAACGTTTTGTCAAATAATTGTTTGATTATTTATCAACAGGTTATGCATTTTGTGTAATTCCGGGGTTTTTGTTTTTTGAACTCTTTTTAAGCAGACATTACTGCTATATTTTTTTATTTCTAAAAAAACTTAAAATAAAAGTTAAATACTGGTCTCTGTGGATTTATTTGTTTTTTACTGTTTTTTTGATTAGGTCATTGGTGTTTTTAAGGGAGATATGGGAAATCAGAATGTAACCGGAATTAAACGTATTTATAATGCGTTTTTCTTTTCAATGAAGGGTTTTAGGGCAACCTGGGTTAATGAAGCGGCATTTCGGCAGGAATTTTCGCTTTTTTTAATTTTTACTCCAATCGGTTTTTGGTTAGGAGAAACAAAAATAGATCAAATATTACTGGTCGGTAGTTTGACTTTGATTTTGCTTGCGGAATTGCTGAATTCTGCGATCGAGGCTGTTGTTGATCGAGTTGGGTATGATCATCATGAGTTATCAGGAAGAGCAAAAGATATTGGATCGGCTGCTGTTTTTTTAACATTAGTCTGGGCTGCGTTTACCTGGTATTTTATTCTGATTTATTAATTGAATTATTTTTTTTGTGGGCATGAGTTCATTTTCGTGATTTCTGTTATCACGCACAGTTTTTTATAGGAATTTAAGGGGTTAGTTAATGAGTGCTTTAATATGCGGGTCAATGGCCTATGACACCATCATGGTTTTTCATGACCAGTTTAAAAATCATATTTTGCCGGAAAAGGTTCATATTTTAAATGTCTCTTTTTTAGTGCCTGTCATGCGCCGTGAATATGGAGGATGTGCCGGTAATATTGCATATAACCTGAAATTATTACGCGAAGACCCGCTAATTATGGCAACCGTGGGACATGATTTTGAACCATATGCACAATGGTTATCACAATGTGGCATTTCGACTGAATTTATTGAAACTCTGGATAATTGTTATACTGGTCAAGCTTATATCACCACCGATGAAGACGATAACCAGATTACTGCTTTTCATCCTGGCGCTATGAATTCATCGCATTTGAATGTGGTGCCATTAGATCAAGATATTTCTATTGGGATTGTTTCACCTGATGGTAAAGACGGCATGGTGCAACATGCACAGCAATTTGCCGATGCAAAAATTCCATTTATTTTTGATCCTGGGCAGGGCATGCCAATGTTTGACGGCGAAGAGCTGTTGAAATTTATCGAACAGGCGACTTGGGTGACATTAAATGATTATGAATCGGAATTAATGCAGGAGCGAACTGGTTTGTCGTTAGCTGAAATAGCACAGCGAGTAGATGCTCTGATTGTAACCTTAGGAGCAAAAGGTTCACAAATTTATACCCAAGGTCAATGTCTGGAAATTCCTGCTGCAAAACCCGAGGCAATACAAGATCCGACAGGTTGTGGTGACGCATATCGAGCAGGTTTACTGTATGGATTGATGAATGAATATGATTGGGAAACGACCGGGCGAATTGCTTCTTTGTTAGGCGCAATCAAAATTGAACATCACGGCACCCAAAATCATTCATTTGACATGCCGGGATTTAAACAACGGTATCGGGAAAATTTCGGATCATCTTTCTAGATAATGAAAAATACCCAGCGGCTTTTGGAAATTATGGCGCAGTTACGACATCCAGAAACAGGATGCTCGTGGGATCTAAAACAGGATTTTTCCAGTTTAATTCCTTATACCATTGAAGAGGCCTATGAAGTCGCTGATGCCATAGAACGAAATGACCTGGATGATCTGAAGTCTGAATTGGGAGACTTGTTATTGCAGGTGGTTTTTCATTCAAGAATCGCTGATGAATTGGGGGTGTTTGATTTTGAACAAGTTTCAGAAGCCATTTGCCAAAAATTGGTTCGCAGGCATCCCCATGTTTTTGCTGGCAAAGAATTTGCGAATGACGAACAGCGAAAACTAGCTTGGGAAGCTGCAAAAGCTGAAGAAAGAAAAGCCAAGTCAACAACTCAAGATCATAGTATTCTTGACGGTATTGCCAATAATCTACCTGCATTAATACAATGCGAGAAACTATTGTATCGGGCAGCAACTCATGGTTTTGACTGGCCGGAGACAGCTCCGGTTTTTGAAAAAGTCCAGGAAGAATTAAGTGAAGTCAGGGAAGCTTGGGAATCCGGAGATCAGCCGCATATTCAGGAAGAAATTGGGGATTTGCTATTGGTGGTTGTCAATCTTGCCCGGCATTTAAAAGTAAAACCTGAAACGGCCTTAAAAGAAAGTAATAAAAAATTTACTCGGCGGTTTCAATACATTGAGCGTAAAGTATTTGAAAACGATAAGGAATTAACCGAATGTTCCCTAAAAGAACTTGATGCTTATTGGGATGAAGCTAAAGTAGCATTGAAAAAAATAACTAGTCACCCCTGAAAAACAACCTATCCAAATGATTAATAAAGAATTATCTATAAAAAAGCAAGGAACAAAACACCCAGAAATAGTATAATAGACCTTAATTTTCTGGGCGAAAAGATCACCATGTTA
>JALSJK010000163.1 GCA_026989395.1 Methylomonas sp. | reverse complement strand
CAATTTCGCCCCATTTTAGCCGGTAAGTGGGCCAACCGCTAGTGTGACCGAGTGACGGGCTTAATCTTTCAGAACGAATAAATTTCCCGACATTTTGTACATGACAGATGGCACAGGAAAAATTTAGTTGTCCGCGGCGTTGATAATAATATTGCTTACCTTGTTGATAAGCATCCAAAGCCCGTGAATCAGAATCAGGAATTTTAATGTCAATAAGATTACCTCGGCTGGTATAGGCAAGATACGCCAGAATTTCAGCTATTTTGCCTTTTTTGTAAGGCAAAGGAGCTTCAGCATTTTTTTGGCGGCATTGATTGAGCGCTAAAGCGAGGGTAATCACTTTTCCTTGGGTTTTATCCCATCTGGGATAGAGGTGGCTAATTGCAATTCCCTTATTAGGTAAACAATCTGAATAATGATTGCCATTGGCGAAAGCCTGATTAAACCAGTTTTCACCGGCTTCTATAGCCAGTTCATAGGGTGGGAATTCTTCAATAATTTGCCACGATTCTCGAGAATCATCATCAATGGCATAAATACCATCAGCGTAATCTTTTAAAGTGAGCTTGGGGAACAGCCTTTGGTAATGCTTTCTGAATAATTTTTGATCTTCAAGTGGATCAGCGGATATTGAAGCTGCAAAAATAATTAATAGTGAAAACAGAAAGCGAAACACTATTTGATTTGTTTTTCTTCAGAAGCGGTAAATCCAAGATTATCCACCCAGCTGATGGTAATTTTATCGCCAGATTTCCCCCCTTTAAATTTGAAAGCGAAATAGGGGTTTCTTGATATACCACTACCCATTATAGAATTGGAGATAACCTTGTCATTATGTTTAACAGTTAGTTCCTGAATATAGTGGGCGGGAATTTTATTACCTTTTTCATCTTTTTTATATCCGGTTTCCATTGGATGTGCAATCAAAGCCCTGACCTGGGTAATGTCATTTTCTAGCAGTTTAATACGAATTTTGATGCTCGACATGTTAACCTCCACAACCGCCAATGGTGACTTTAACCTTGCGTTTTTTGAAATAATAATTGTCACCGGCCTTGGCGATAACAACAACATTGCTGGTCTCAGCCATTTTTATTCTGGCAGAAACATAAGCAATGGCAGTGTCGGCAAAGTTAAACTGGGCAATTAATGGCACTGGGTTTTTATCAGCCAGAATGGTAATGGACTGGGTGTTTTCAAGTTTGCTGGTGATGATGATGGGTACCACAGCGCCATTTTCGGCAATTTTCGGCAATTTCAGCTGGATGTCACTTGTTTCAATCAGTTTTTGATCGCCAAACAATTCCTTCAGGGTTTTCCGGTAGCTATTTTCTCGGAAATAAGCCGAAGGCCAGGTCGCTTTAGCGCTGATTGAATAGAACACGCCGCTAGTTAGCGTAGAAAGGTAAACAGTGGTACTGATAAATTTTTTGAGAAATTTTCTGCGCGTTTCAATCATAATGGTTGTAGATTAAGGTAATTGCCAAATGAAATCGACAACTTTATCAATTTCCTGTTCAGTTAGAATTTTGTTTTTACCATAAGGAGGCATACTGGAATTGGGGTTAAACTGCGTGGCATCCCATATTTGTTGGCGTAATTGTTGTTTACTCTCAAATCTAGTTTGAATAGCGTGTAATGGCGGTCCAATATTTCCTGGAGACTCACCGCCTTCAATCACATGACAGGCCAAACAGTTACCTTTTTCCCGAGTGAATGCCAGCTGTTTGCCGCTCATTATAGATAGATTGTCCAGAGGAGGTGTTTTACTGGTACAGGAAACAATAACAAAAAAAAGCAGTAACAAAGATAATTTCATTGAAACAAACGGGCATAATTTTTTGCGGATTGTTCCGGGTCATCAGCAAAAACTCCATCAATCACTGCCAAAAAATCTGCACCTGCTGCAACCAATTGACTGCCATTTTCCGGCAAAATTCCGCCAATCGCAACTATTGGAATGTTTAGTTGTTGTTTTGCCTTTACCAGTGTTTCAATGTCTGCCGTGGGTGCATAAGGTTTTGTGCGGGAAGCAAAAAATCGTCCAAATGCCACATAGCTTGCCCCTTGCTCCTGGGCGTCCGCAGCTCTTTGCAAATCGTTATAACAGGAAATGCCAATAATGCTTTCAGGGTCTAAATGCTTGCGGGCTTCAGATATTTGTCCGTCATTTTTTCCTAAGTGGACACCATCAGCACCAATACTGGCAGCAAGTTCAATATCATCGTTAATAATTAATGGCACATCGTTATTGCGGCAAATATCAAGTAAACATGTTGCCATTTTTCTGGAATCAATCGGGTGTGCATCCCGAAACGGATGTTTATTACGATATTGAATAATAACGGCGCCACCTTTTATCGACGCTAAAACCGCATCAGCAATTTGCTGCAGTGATTTGTTGGCCGTTTTGGTGATGGCATATAGACCTTTTTTTGGCAATGGTGTCATGGGTCTTGCATCCAGTAGAAACGATTGGGAATATGTTGGCCCTGACCAGGGGCATAGGCTTCATTTAATGCATTCCAGGTGTATTCCTGCGCTTCAAGAATGGCATGGTATGGATCAAGGCCATGAGCGATAGAAGCGGCAATACTGCTTGCCAAAGTGCAGCCTGAACCATGATAACTTCCAGGTAAACGATCCCAGTTGAAAGTTTCGATTAATTCATTTTGATGATAGAGCCGATTACATACCGTAGGGGAATCTTCATGAGTTCCTGTGATAAGAACATATTTGCATCCTTGTTGTAATAGTGAAAACCCACACGCATCCAGATCATCAAGTCCTGCTAATTTTCGTGCTTCCTGGCTATTTGGCGTCAGCACTGTCGTATATGGCAATAACCGATTACCGATGGTTGCCGTTAATTGTTCGGTTGATAATAGCTGTCCACCGCCAGCAGCTAAAACAGGGTCAAGAATAACGGGTATTTTTGAATTTTTCTCAAGAATAATTTGAATTGCTTCTGCAATTTCGATACTGCCGATCAAGCCAATTTTTATGGCGCTGAAACTGAAATCAGCAAGCAAGGTTTTCGCCTGGTTAATAAATTCCTGCTTCTGTTGAGGAATCAGTTTTTTGACATTTTGGGTGTCTTGATCAGTCAATGCAGTAATCACACTGCAAGTATGACATTGATGACTGGCGAGGGTTTCACTGTCTGCCTGAATTCCGGCACCGCCACTTGGGTCATGTCCAGAAAAACAAAGAATTGCTGGTTTTATTAGACTACTCATTTTCTTATTGTTATCAGAAATTGTGAGCATAGCATACGGAAAAAATGAATGGAATGCAGACGTTTGTTAATCTAGCCTAGCGCAATAAAATTAATTGAACTTTCTACATGTATCAACTGTCTTTTTTGTATCTATAAACCTTAGTATTTTAATGGTTTAGGGCTTAATAAAAAAATCTAAGGAATTGATAATCTCTTGTGTTTATAGATGAAAAAAATAATCAAACAATAATTTAATGAATGCAGTTTTTATGCATCGCAAAAAAATCTGCAAGCATTTCTTTCAATTTAAGAGGAGAGCGACAATGAAAAAACCAATTTCAACATTATCGTTAATTGCGTTTTTATTCATCAGCATGATAGGAGTTTCTTTCGCAGTTGAACAACATGCCCCGGAAGCGAGAAAACATGCCCAACTGGCAGCTCAACATGGCAAAATGGGACATGCCGATGTGCTGGTAAAGCATGCTGAAGAAGCCTTGGAGCATGTGGATGCTTCAATAAAAGTTCATCTTGAAGCAGGTGAGCATTTAAACAAAGCAAAAACGCATCTAGAAGAAGCCATTAAACATGGCAAAATGGGACATGCCGATGTCACCGCCAAACATACAAAAGAGGCAATTACACATATCGATGCAGCGAATGATTTAATGGAACACTAAATAGAATTTACAAAACCAGTGCCAGGCATGATGCCTGGCATTTTTACTTCTTGGACCGGATTTATGCTTTGTCAGAGTAAATGGTAAACTGCAAATGGTTGTTAAACAAATTGCCCGGCACACCAGCCCGAAGACCAGGCCCATTGGAAATTGTAACCGCCCAGCCAGCCCGTAACATCCAACACTTCGCCGACAAAATACAAACCTTTCACTTTTGTAGATTCCAAGGTTTTTGATGAAATTTCATCACAACTAACGCCGCCAACGGTAACTTCAGCAGTACGATATCCTTCCGTTGCATTTGGCTTGATGATCCATTGTTGAAGTTGCTTCACTACCTGGTTAATCTGCATATCCGAACAATTTTGCAGCGGAGTTTCAAGAAGTTCGTTCTTGCATAATGCCCGAATCAATTTTTTTGGCAAAAAAGAGGTTAAAACAGTGCCGACTTGGCTGTTGCTATGTTCTCTGCGTATGCTCAATAAAACTTCAAAAAGATCAAGATCTGGCAGTAGATTAATTTCGATTGTTTCACCTGGGTTCCAATAAGAAGAAATTTGCAAAATAGCAGGGCCACTGAGTCCGCGATGGGTAAATAACAGGTTTTCTTCAAAACTGATTGTTTCGTTACTGACGACAGCCGCAACTGCAATGCCCGATAAATCTGTAAATCGAATTTTATCAAGGTCCTGCCAGGTAAATGGCACAAGTCCTGCACGCGTCGGAATGATTGCGATGCCGAATTGCTCAGCAACTTGATAACCGAAGGGAGTAGCGCCCATTTTTGGTATTGAAAGACCGCCAGTTGCAATAACCAACGACTGGCAATGCAGTTGCTGCCGGGGTGTTTGAACAATAAATCGCTCATGTTCTGTGTTAATCTGTTTAATGGGCGAATTTAATTCAATGGAAACCGCATTTTTATTACATTCACTTAATAACATTGCCAGAATGTCTTTGGCGCTATGAACGCAAAACAACTGTCCGTGTGCTCTTTCATGAAATGAAATTTGATATTGATTTATTAATTCCAGAAAATGCCATTGATTAAAACGGCTTAAGGCCGATTTACAAAAATGGGGATTGTTGGAAATAAAGTTTTCAGCTTCGATCGAATAATTGGTGAAATTACAGCGTCCACCACCGGACATTAATATTTTCTTTCCCGCTTTATTGGCATGGTCAATAACCAGTACTTTTCTTCCTCGTTTTCCGGCCTCGATTGCACACATTAAGCCGGCAGCACCAGCGCCAATAATGACAACATCAAAATTGTCCATTTAATATCCCAGTAAAAATAATCATTCTTTCCTCTTGTTTTTAGCAAAAATTAACGGTACAAATAGTAAGTAAATACCTCGTTTCTTCGAGGGAAAAGTATATCAGAGCTTCAAAACAACAAGGTTTTCCAATGACTAAAAAATACTGCTATTCATTTCAGGAAGGTAACGGAAAAGACAAAGCTTTATTAGGAGGTAAGGGCGCCAATCTTTGTGAAATGACCCAGATTGGTCTGAATGTTCCGCCTGGGTTTGTTATTACTACTGATGCTTGCCGTCAATATTTGGATCAAGGCACATTACCCGAATCCTTATGGCAGGAAGTTAAGCAGCATATTACCGATATTGAGCAAAAAACAGGGAAACAGTTTGGCGGCGGCAATAATCCTTTGCTGATCTCCGTTCGTTCCGGTTCTGCTGTTTCGATGCCAGGCATGATGGATACTATTCTTAACCTGGGTTTAAATCGGCAGACCTTGGCTGGTTTGATCGAACTGACAAATGATCCGCGTTTTGCTTATGACGCCTATCGCCGTTTTATTCAATTATTTGGCAAAGTAGTATTAGGGATTGAGGATGAAAAATTTGATGTCCATTTTGATAGGGTCAAGAATGAGGCCGGCATTAACATTGACGTTGCTTTAACCAGCGATCATTTACAGGAAATCAGCGAGCTGTTTTTGCAAGTTGTAAAAGAAGAAACCGGGCATGATTTTCCTGAAGATGTTTTTGAGCAACTGGAACTGGCGATTAAAGCGGTTTTTAACTCCTGGATGGGCAAAAGAGCCATTGATTATCGACGTGAATTTCATATTACTCCAGACATAGCCAATGGAACGGCGGTTAATATTGTCACCATGGTTTTTGGCAACATGGGGGATGATTGTGCCACGGGCGTTGGTTTTACTCGTAATCCTGGAACCGGGGAAAACGAAATGTACGGTGAATATCTGGTGAATGCTCAAGGAGAAGATGTCGTTGCTGGTATTCGTACCCCAAAACCCGTTCAGCAAATGGAAACTGAAATGCCGGAAATGTATCGGCAGTTGGTGGAATTACGTAATAAACTGGAAAATCACTATAAGGAAGTCCAGGATTACGAATACACGATCGAAAGGGACGTGTTGTATTGCCTGCAAACCCGAAATGGCAAAATGAATGCGGCGGCGATGGTCAAAACTTCGGTTGATATGGTTGCTGAAGGATTGATCACCAAACAACAAGCGCTACTGAGAATTAATCCCGAACTACTGGAACAATTATTACATCCGCAACTGGCGCCAGATCATAATAATCCGCCCATAGCACAAGGCTTGCCTGCATCGCCTGGTGCTGCCAGCGGTCGGTGTGTTTTTGATGCGGACACTGCGGTTCGTTTAGGTGAGGCAGGAGAAAAAATTATTCTGGTTCGTGAAGAAACCAAACCTGAAGATATTCATGGTTTTTTTGCCGCAGAAGGCGTTTTGACCAGCCGCGGCGGCAAAACATCTCATGCTGCCGTCGTTGCCAGAAGCATGGGGAAAGCTTGTGTGGCCGGGGCTGATGATATCGTCGTGGATGTCAAAAAACGGCTTGCTATTGTTGGCGATGTGCATATCAGAGAAGGCGATGTCATTACCATAGATGGCAGTACAGGCAATATTTTTCTAGGTGAAATACCGACCATTGAACCTGAATTTTCTAATGAATTGCATACGCTATTAAGCTGGGCCGATGAAATTGCAGAAATAAAAGTACATGCCAATGCCGATACCCCGGAAGGCGCACGTCTGGCTGCCAGTTATGGCGCAGTAGGGATAGGATTATGCCGTACTGAAAGAATGTTTAATGCTACTGACCGATTACCATTAGTAGTGGATATGATTATTGCAGATAGTGTTGAAGCGCGTGAATTGGCACTTGATAAGTTATTTCCAATACAGCGGGATGATTTTCAGGAACTATTTCAGGCAATGTCGCCTTATCCTGTGACTGTTCGTTTACTGGATCCGCCAATGCATGAATTCTTGCCCGATGAACATCAGTTAGAGGAAGAAATACAGGCGCTGAAAGAATATGCGATTGTTCTTAAAGGTCAAAAAGTAACTCTGGAAACGATGGGGCATCATGGATCCTTACCTTCACCCTTTGGAGAATTGAATGATGAAGTAATTAATGAAGCCATTGCCAAAAAGCAATTAATGCTGAAAAAAGTTCGTGAGCTTTATGAAGTCAACCCGATGCTGGGCCATCGGGGCGTTCGACTGGGCATGAGTTATCCTGAAATCTACCGTATGCAAATCCGTTCCATTCTGGAAGCTGCCGCCTTGTGTATGCAGCAAGGGATTCCAGTCCAGCCTGAGATCATGATACCTCAGGTTATCACCTCTCAGGAGCTTAGAAAAGTAAAAAAAATTGTCGAACAGGCAAAACAGGAAGTTGAAGAGCATTATCGTATCGAGCTGGATTTCAGATTTGGTTCCATGGTGGAAACAGTTCGTGCCTGTACACGTGCCGGAGATTTGGCCAAACACTGTGAATTTTTCTCTTTTGGTACCAATGACTTGACCCAGGCAACCTTTTCTTTTTCCAGAGAAGATGCCGAAAACAAATTTCTGCCTCTATATAATGAAATAGGAATTTTGCAGGATAACCCGTTTGAAGTACTGGATGTGAAAGGAGTAGGGCAATTAATGAAAATGACCAGCGAACTGGCGCATCAAACAAGGCCGGATATTCGTATCGGAATTTGCGGAGAACAAGGCGGCCATCCAGAGTCGATTCGGTTTTGCCACCATATCAAACTCAATTATGTATCTTGTTCAGCTCCGCGTATTCCCGTTGCCCGGCTGGCAGCCGCGCATGCAAAACTTTTGGAAAAAGAGTATAAAATATAAAAATGCAGGAGCGCTTCAGCCGCGATTAGCTTAAGTCAAGCTCCTGCTGAACTTCAACAATCAACGGAGGCAGAATCATGGGCTGGAGAAAAAGACAACACCAAGAAACCTATACTGATGAGGAAATAGAGGCGCGATTAAAGGAAGAGTTACCTTACTGGTATCTGGAAAAAGGCTGGATACGCCGCAAATATAAAACCAGCGGTTGGAAAGCAACACTAATGGTAGTTAATACTGTTGGACATTTATCCGAAGCGGCATTTCATCATCCTGATTTAACCGTTTCCTATGCCTTTGTCATTGTCAAATTGATGAATCATGCCGCTAAAGGCATTACCAACAAGGATTTTGAACTAGCGAAAAAAATCGAGGAAGTGATTATGTGGCAACCAGGTAAAGAGGGTGGCGCGTTGGAAGGAACCCCGGATGATCCAAGGTTTAAATACATAAAATACGACAAAAACATGTAGAAGCGCGCTTTTAAAGCCGAACATCCGGCTTTCGGCCGTAACCCAAAGCCACCGATCTTAGCCGGTGGAACGTTCGCTATCCTAATATACTTAGGCAATTTTGATATGTAAGACATTGATTACAAGTTAAAAATAAATAGTCACCCCTGAAAAACAACCTATCCAAATGATTAATAAAGAATTATCTATAAAAAAGCAAGGAACAAAACACCCAGAAATAGTATAATAGACCTTAATTTTCTGGGCGAAAAGATC
>JALSJK010000162.1 GCA_026989395.1 Methylomonas sp. | reverse complement strand
ATGCAGTTAGTTGATGTGCTTGGCCTGGATAAAGCCAAATTAAATGCCTTATTAAGCACCCGCATCACCGACAGCAATATCAACGAATACGGACGCTTCGATGCTTTAAAAGACACGGTTGATAAAGTCAAGGCAAAGGATTACTTTGAAAGGCGCGATGGCGCAAGCTTGTCGGTGTTTAAGGTGAATATGGAAATTGATGCTTTGCTCAGTCAATTTGTTTTGAGCGGGGGCTTTGAGTTGTAATTCGGTAAATTCAAAGTATTGTGTGACAAGGTTCTGCTGTATAATTTTTTCCGCTGATCGGGGTAGGGGAATCGCAGTTCCACAGCTATTAAGTTAAGAAAAAGCCTCTTCTCCAATACAAGAACGTTGGAATGAGCGGGGATAAATACTTGATTTATTTTCTCCTCACCCAACCCTCTCCATCAAGAGAGGGTTTACTGTTAATGGCCATTAATAGTCGGGATGTTGGGGTTTAAATGGACTCATGTAATAAAGCTGCGAAGATGAGGTAAAATACTTCCGTAATTGCCTAATCTGATTAATAAAAAACTCTAAACAAACGTTTAATCTGTTCAAACTCATATAAATAAGGTTGGGCGACAGCATGATTGGCTGCAACGACAATCAGATCATGGGAAAACACGGAAGTGTTGTACCAGTTAAAACTGCCTTCAATGACAATGTGTTCATCGATCACACAATATTTGGAGTGTATTGGTGAATAGGGTACGGGAAGGTCATCCTGTCCATAGACCAGACCAACAGAAATACCCACTGATTTAAGACGTTCCACCGCAGGCAGTAAGGGCCGGTTTAATTCGTCATGCATGGAGCGTTCTATGCCTACTCTGCCTTGTCTGGCCAGATGACCATTAAATAATATTTGTACATTGACGCCGCGGTCATGAGCATGGATTAAGGCATTGACAACGCTGTCATGGTGATCGCCTATCAGATCACCTATTAAAAACAAAGTGATTTTAATTGAATGTCTGGCACGATGAATTTCTGCCAGGATTGCCTGGTGAGGGCGGTAGTATTTACCATTGTGCATATAATGCCGGCCAAACGTATAGAGTAAATTAAAGTGACTTAATGGGTCGATACCATATTTTTGATTGACTCCTCCGCGTTGACTCTGGAATATATTGTCAAGCAGTCGACAAACTCCTCGTGAATGAAAACTCATCCCTGATTCCCAGTTTGCCCACCAGCGGTCAAAGGTAATATTAAAAGACCCCAGAATTGCATCTTCATCATTAAATATGATGAATTTGGTATGCATATCGGGTTCAACTTCAATGAGATGATGATGCGGTGTGCAAAACACCCCAAGCAGTTCAATATTTGAATGTTTCAAACGTGCATAATTGTCACTATTGGTTAACGTCATTTTTCGCCAATCGACAATACATTGCACCAGAACCCCTCGGTGGTGTGCATGGATCAAGTGATTGATAAAATCATGATCGTCTATACAATCAACGCTGACTTTTATGGTGCATAGTCGATCAGGGTTTTGATGTTTGGCGTGGATGACCTTGTCAATATGATCATGGATATAGCGTTTGGGGTGAAACGGGTGATATTGCTGACCTTTGGTAAATTTGGGGGTTAAGTGTAATGACTCAAAATGCTGGTTATACCAGTCTACATCTGCTTGTAATTCCTGCGGGTTGAGTTCATAAGCATGATAAGGATTGGGGGTAGACCATTGGTCGCTTAGCGGCCAGTGCTGTAAATGATCTCCTTGCATCTGATGCCAATCAAGAAAAATATATTCTTTTTCAGACGCGATTGAATGTTCATGTAAATGAATAATGAACGAGAATTTGACGCAATTGATTGGGCCGAATTGATTAGAATATGGAAGAATAAAAAAATCTCGGGTACTGCGTTTATGGTAGTCCCAGTGGATATCATAAGCATCGGTATCAACAAAATAAGTTTCGCAGATATTATTATCCCGATAGACTTTGAGGATGACTTTTAAGTTGGCTTGTACGCCGTGGAATATTTCAAAATCAATTTTTCCCCAACGGATATAGAACTTGTCTTTAAAATCATTTATACGTTCAAAATAGCCACCCAAAGTGCCTTGAACGGGTTTGGCATAATGTTCTGCAAGCTGCATGGTTTACCTCTTTACTTTGGCTCAAACGCCATTACATAACCAACATGATCAGAAACGCGGCCATAATCGCGTTCTGTAAAAATCACTTGTGCTGAAACAATTTTCAAATGACTGTCTTTACTGATAAAAACATAATCAATTCGGTAATCATCAGTCAAAAGATTCTGCCAATAGTTATCGTTTACCCGGAATATTTTTTCAAACAACCCCTGTGCATTGGCAGCAAGGTATTGATCTTCATATTCATGGGTATTGACAACTTCCTGATAACCTTCGGAACCAGCAGTGATATTAAAATCACCGCATAATAATGTCGCTTTGGAATATTTGGTTTTTTTTGCGGCAGCCCATTGTCTCAGTTTCTCAAATTGCTGTTTAAAGCCATCTTCCCACCAACTTAAATGAACTGAGAAAACATTGATAGGGCCAATATAAGGAACCCGGATTTGTGCGGCTACCACCTTTCTGGAATGAATATTATAAATATCGTCAGATTCTGAAACATATCGAGCTTCTTTTTTCGACATGGGATAACGGCTTAAAATTGCCACACCTTCACGGTATTTATCAAAGCCAAGATGCGACCAGTCGGCATAGAGATGAAATGGCTTTGGTAAACGATCATTAATAATTTTTGCAGAATTGGAATTCCAGTCGCCCTCACCGTTATTCCAGTTCTCAGCCACTTCCTGGAAACAGACAATATCAACCTGTTGCTTATCGATAGCCTGAGCAATGATGGAAAATTTAGCATCTTGCTGCTCTTCCTGGTAACAGTGCAAATTAAGAATCATCAGCTTTAAAGGTTTTCGCTGAGTGTGATAATTAAGGCCATCATTGGTATCCCAGAAAACATTACCATTGGCCTCGCAACTAAAATAGTACTGAACACGGAAAGCATGTGCTGCCTTGATCTGACCATACCAAATCTGGGTGCCATACTGGTTAGGGTTTCTGGCATTACTTCGATGTTTCTTGTTCCAGTAATCACAGCGAAAATGACAGGCGCTCTTATGGCTATGTTGCCAGTTATCTGTCGTCCAGTGGACAAAAACTTTTTCTGAAGCCAGTGATTTGTCAATTGCGACCACAACAGGGATATGGCTTTGCCCTACTTTAAGTGATGGTGAGTAGTCAATATGTAGAACGGGTTGTTGTGCAAGGATACGAACACCCGAATCGGCTTCAGACGTATAATTTAAACCGTTATTGTTATCCCAGTATTGTGCGCCAGAAACCTGATAACGCACTGCAAATTGAATATTGCCGGGTAATGATTGCTTCGAAGAAAGAGACAAATCGGCATAAGCAATCCAAAACTCCCTGTCCTGATTTTGACTGCTATGAAACTTTGCCGATAAGGTTTTCCATTCGCCATCTTCCCCTGCCCAGAGGATATCAACAGTTTTATCAAAGCCAATATTTTTCAGCGCGATGAAGAACTGTAATTGTTGCTTTACGGTTCCTTTTTTTCGGCTGATGATGTTTTTTACATAGAGCAGTTGAATGTTGCTCATGCCATTGCGCCATTAATACCGATTATTTGACCGGAAATATAGGCGGCATCCTCTGAACATAAGAATGCAGTTAAAGCGGCGACTTCTTCCGGTTTACCTGCTCGTTTCATCGGGACTAGATTTTTAATAGTCTGTTTATCGAAACTTGCTTCTGTCATGTTGCTTTGAATGATCCCTGGCGCGATGGCATTGACAGTTATTCCTCGGGAAGCCAGTTCCTGGGCTAATGATTTGGTTGCCCCGTGTAGCGCTGCTTTTGCCGCAGCATAATTACATTGACCACGATTACCCATGACTCCGGCTATTGAAGACATATTAATAATTCTTCCCCAGCGGGTAGATATCATCGGCATTAATAAAGGTTGGGTGACATTGTAAAAACCGTTTAATGAAACATTGATGACTTTCTGCCAATCTTGATAAGTCATGCCTGCCAATGGAGCATCGTGATGAATGCCGGCATTGTTGATAATGATTTGAATGGGTTTGGTTTGAGTTAATTCTGTTAATTTATGGTTGGTTTCTTCATGATTCGCGACATCAAAACAAATGGTTTCAGCTGAATATCCTTGATTTTTTATTTTGTCAGCGATACTTAATGCTTTTTCTGGGCGGTGGTGGGTATGGATAATGACATGCAATCCGTCAAGGGCCAGACGCATACAAATTGCTTCACCAATGTCACCTGTGCCGCCGGTTACCAGTGCTTTTTTCATTGGTTATTTTAGGTTAATGTGTTTTAGATAGGCTAAAATCGCCGACGCATTTTCTCTATCGAGTTGTTTTTTAAAAGAGGGCATTTTGGTGTCTTTAATGAATGATGGCGCATCAAGAATAAATTCAAGCAGATATTGTTTGCGTGATTCAGATGCCTGAATTTCTGGACCAATTTTGCCGCCGACTTTGTTTACCGTGTGGCATCGAATGCAATATTGACTAAAAAGTTTAAAACCCTGCTGAACAGATTTTTGCTTGGATTGCGGCATGGCTGCGGCAAAAAAATCTGTTGCTGGTTCAACACTGATGCTGGTTAGCTGAAAAGGCCAGGGGAACAGCCATTTATCAAGTTCAGGATTTGACCAGACTAGATAAAAAGGCTCCGGCGTGGTGATTTCAGAGCCAAATTTGAAAGGCAGCCATTTTTTATTGGCAGACGCTGCAATATCTTTAAAAGCAATATAGCCGTTTTCAGATACAGCATCAGAATAACTCATGAATGATTGATAGCTATCTTCAGCGGTAAAAATTATTAGTAATTCATCGGGGTTGATTTGTTTTGGCAGTTTCAATTTTGTCAACAATTCATCCAGAGGGTAAGCAAGATATTTTTTTGTGGTTTTATAGACAGGATCTTTAGCAATGGTAACTTGAACAGCTACAGGTAATTCAGAGTTCGGGATTTCCAATAATCTGATTTCCGGCCATTGAGCAGAAAATAACGGTAACGAACTGGTTAATAATAGAATAACAGAACAGAATTTGATGAGATTAGGCATGTCAGGGATTCAGGGGTTATTGTTTTTGGCCATTTTAGCATTTTTCATTGATGACTGAATGATTCAAAAGGGCATCAACTTAGCCAATGTAGTACCGAATGACCCTATCAACATGGGCGCAATCATGGCAATTAATTGTGGCAATTGTGAAAAAGGTGACATTAACATGTGGTTATCAGCCAACCATTTTTCGGGGTTAAGTTTGGCCTGTTCATCATTGCCTTGAAGAATAATTTTTTTCGCTTTTGCAGTCAGATAAAAAGCAGCAGGGAAATACAGCGCAGCCATGGTTAGTGTGTAAATGAGTCCCCAATATTGACTAACAGAAAAAGTAATCGCTTTAATTTGATGGCATAGGGTTTCATCGGGCAATAAACTTAATGGCCAATTGAACCAAAGTTGCATATGTACAATGCCAATGACCATAACAGTGGAGCCGCCCGTCAATAGGTTTTTGATTTGTTTTGATTGGTGGATTAATTGGCTTAGCGGTGATTCGAAAAAAGTATTTTGTTGGCTCATGATGCAACAGCCTGCCATGATGCCTAATGGAACGACGATGATGGCCAGTAGGTTGATGATGGATAAAGTAATGGTAATAAGGTCCAATTGATATTCTGAATAAAGACCGGAAGCTGTTAGTGAGTCAAAAGTAAAGTGGAAAATAGAAACAATTGGACTTGTTGATGGCTCTATCAAGAGCAAATATAAAATTTCGAAAATGGAAAAAATCAAAACTAATGTGATAAATAACCAAAAAGTTGATTTAGCTAATTTATTGCGGAAGTTATTGATAATGAAGGTTATAAAAATGCTGACGACAAAAAAGTATAGCATAACACTGGAAAGCCATTGAAGTCTGGCTTTAGTTTCCAGAAAGCTAACGCTGGACAAATTTTGTGGCAGGAGCGGGATTAAACTTTGATTAAGTTCCGGGAATTTAAAGGCAAAAAATTCAAACAGGACTTTTCCCGATATTAAAATCGCAAAAGGAGCGATAATAAACCGAAAACTGTGTGTAACTTCAGGCGAAACTATTTGGTGTAGTTTCATGTGTGATACCAGTTGTAATTACACTAGTTGAGATGCAATCAAGTCATGTTTTTATCCTGGATTTTGTTGTAATTGTTGTTTAGCCAAGTTTACGATTTCAGCGTTTTTTTCAGTTTCGATAATGCGCTCCAAAGTTGAAGCGCTATGGTTGTCAAGCATTGTGATTGCTTGTTTCCTGACGGAATCATAGTAAGCTCGAAGCGCCGCGAGTTCTCGTAAATAGGTGTTGGCAGATTGTAGTTGTTTCAGCATTAGTTTCTCTGGATCTTCAGTAAAAAGATCCCGGAGTAAGTCGCCGTGTAATCTTTGTTCCCGCCGGAGGTCGCGTGGGTCGAGTTTAACGGGTTCAGTAGGGTCATTGCAGCAGGTACTCATAATCATCTCCAATAATAATTGATATTTATCTCCAGGCCACTCGCTATATATACCTTTCACATTCAAGAATACCACATTTACAGCACTTCATTTTTGTGCGAATAACGTCGT
Organism: Methylomonas sp.; assembly: GCA_026989395.1. Taxonomy (GTDB): domain Bacteria; phylum Pseudomonadota; class Gammaproteobacteria; order Methylococcales; family Methylomonadaceae; genus JALSJK01. Next base: position 2,152 of record JALSJK010000162.1, on the reverse strand, counting down.
TGCAAAATCTTCTGATAGCCTGCTATTGCTACGGTTTTGCGTTTAGTCTTTTACCAAAACTAATGTGTTTTTAATGGCCATTCTCAAACGTGGAAGGTATATGTTTAGTATATTTTTGATTAATGAATTAAATTATGGTTCCATAGCCTGATAATTTTAAAAACGCTAAAGTCTAATTTAAACAAGTGATAATTGTTAGGTCTAGGCGAACAAGTTTAAGAGTTAGTGTTTTTCTTGGTTATTAGCTCCTGATAACTTTATTCATTACTATTTTTTACAATACTCGGTTCAAATGCAATGACAAATGATAAGGTTTTATATTCAAAAGATAATCATCTTTTTGTATTGCTGAATATCAGTGAGCCGGGAGAAGAAAACGGTATCCCATCCAATCAGTATCTAATTATTAATAAAGGCAAGGGAATTTTATTAGATCCAGGTGGCTTTGGGGTAATGCCCCAGGTTTTGCACCATCTGATGAAATATATTGCACCTGAAGATGTTGTGGGAATTGTTTTATCACATCAGGATCCGGATATCGTAGGAGGATTAAGCAGTTGGATGGAAATGACAGAAGCGAAAATCTATGTCTCAAAAATTTGGTTACGTTTTTTGCCTCACTATGGCATTAAAAACATGCAACGATTTATAGGCATAGATGACCAGGGGAGTGATTTGGAATTGAATGATGTTGTTTTAAAATTACTCCCCGCGCATTTTCTTCATTCTCCTGGTCAACTTAATGTTTATGACCCGCTATCAAAAATACTGTTTACCGGTGATATTGGTGCAGCGGAATATCAGGATGCCGATTTTAGCGATATTTTTGTCAAGGATTTTCCTGTACACCGGTCACGAATTGAATATTTTCATCGACGTTATATGTCGTCAAATCGAGCTATAAAATATTGGTTAAAGATCATTAGTGGTTTTGATATTGACATTATTGCGCCTCAACATGGCTATTTATACAAAGGTGAAGCACAATCAGGATTGTTGAGTTGGCTGGATACCCTGGAATGTGGTTCAGATCTCTTGGATATCAAATAGCGGTACATTGTCCAGAAAATGAAATATCAATCCAATATTGACCAGTTTCATACCTATTTGAATAGCGTTTTGTCTGAATTATTGGAAAGTCAGATAAGAACGAGATCTTTTTTTACCGAATTATTGAAATACGAAGAAAAAACATTAGCAAGCAATTTGGAAAAATTGTCTGGTGAACAGCAAAGAGATTGGCAAGCTTTAAGTCATTCTAATTCTCAACTTGTCAAACTGGGAACGTTCAGTTGGAAACGAAGTATTAATCAGATAAAAGAATTGCTTTCTGAATGTGATCAATTGGTTAGACAGTTACACCAGGCCATGATTGACAGAGAGTTATATGAGCAGCAAGGGATGGTGCTTCAAGGAATTATTTTGTCCCATGAAAAGATCGAAAATTGGGAGGATTTCGTTCAATCAATACTTAAGAAATTTCATAATATATTTGAATTTAATTTTTTCAGTATCGCTTTTGAAACTCAGGATGGTATCGATTTGTATCTTTACTATATGGGTGCTTTTCCTCAAGCGGCAAAAGAGCTTGCCAGAAAAGAACTATCAGGGCATTTGTCTTCCCGTTTGAGCAGGACTAAAGTATTGACCATCAAAGATTATCAGGTACTTGACATTGATCTGAATAATATCGATTTTAGTCAGATGAATTCAGTTAAGGTGGATGTGGATGGGGGCAGCAAAATTTGGGTGGTTTATTGGAAATGGGTTATTTTTCCAGTAATCCATTAGGAATTGATGAAAAATCCATCATCAAGTCAATTCTTTCAGTCATGGTTATGGTGATCGGTTCCAGCCGCACCCTCAAGAAAACATTAAATGAGCTTGAATATCATGCCAGCCAGGAACCACTAACGGGACTGTACAATCGTCGTTTTTTTTATGAGGCGCTGAAGAGTGAAGTTGAACGCTCAAAACGTTATGATCATAACTTTTGTTTGTTAATGCTTGATCTGGATAATTTCAAAGGTATACTATCCACGATCAAGAATACCCGGCTTTGCCCTCAATAATCTGAAACTTTTCATTCAACAATGCACGCAAAGGAGCATGATGCTCATCGAGGTTGTCGAAGAAGTTTGTACAAGCCTGT
>JALSJK010000161.1 GCA_026989395.1 Methylomonas sp. | reverse complement strand
ATGATGCAATCTACCATGCTGGATATAACGCGGGCACTGTCCTCCAGGGGTTCGCCTCTACCCAGCTGGGTATCCCTGGGCGATAAAAACAAGGCGTTGCCTCCAAAATGGGCCATTCCTGTCTCAAAAGAAATGCGTGTGCGAGTTGAAGATTTTTCGAAAATCATCGCTAGCACTTTGCCTTTCAGGGGTTGGTAGTCAGGGTCGCGGTTATTTTTTAATGAAATGGCTCTTTTTATCAGTAATTTGAATTCCTGTGGAGACAGATCAAGTAGGCTAAGAAAATGTCGAATTGATTGCTTCATTATTGCTTGGTATGTTCTGTAACTAGTTCTACAAGGGTGTTAACCAGAAACTCTATCTGCTCTTGAGTTATTACCAATGGTGGCAATAATCTAATAACGTTTTCACTGGTAACATTAATCAACAGATTTTGTAATAGCGCTTGTTGTATAAGTTCGGTGCAAGGAGCAGAAAGCTCAATGGCTATCATCATGCCTTTATGACGAATGTTTTTGACCTGAGTATTTTGCTGCAATTTTTCAGCAAGCTGATTGCAAATTAAAGCTCCTTTATTAACGGCTTGATCAGCAAGATTTTGATTTTCCAGTTCATTTAGTACTGCAAGTGCGGCAGAGCAGGCCAGTAAGTTACCGCCAAAGGTTGATCCGTGGGTTCCCGCGGTCAAAGTTTTCGCTGCTTTGCCTGAAGCAAGACAGGCTCCAATTGGAACGCCGTTTCCTAATGCTTTGGCTAACGTACAAACATCCGGAATAATGTTGTTATGTTGGAAGGCGAAAAATTTTCCAGTGCGTCCGATCCCGGTTTGCACTTCGTCTAGCATCATTAATAGTTGGTGTTGATCACAAATTGCTCTGATTTTGTTTAAATAATCTTCGGCAGGAATATTGACGCCACCTTCGCCCTGAATAGGCTCAACTAAAATGCCAATAATATTTTTATTATATTGAATGGCTTGTTCAATGGCAGATATGTTGTCAAATGGTACATGCACGAAGCCCTGTAACAGGGGTTCAAAGCCATTTTTTATCTTAGAATTACCTGTTGCACTAAGTGTGGCCATCGTTCTGCCATGAAAACTTTTGTCCATGACGATAATAGTGGGTTCGGTTATGCCTTGGCTATGACCATAACGGCGAGCAATTTTGATGGCTGCTTCATTTGCTTCAGCCCCTGAATTGCAAAAAAAGACAGTTTCTAGTTTGCTAAGCTCGCATAATTTTTGTGCCAGTTGTTCTTGAAGTTCAATGTTGTATAAATTGGAAGTGTGGATTAGTTTTTCACTTTGTTTGCAAATAGCAACGTGAATTGCCGGGTGAGCATGGCCTAAATTACAAACGCCAATGCCTGAAATAGCATCAAGGTAACGCTCATTATTTTTGTCCCATAGCCATGCACCTTCGCCATGCGTAAAAGAAACCGGCAGTCGCCCGTAGGTTGGCATAATATGGTTAGACATTGTGATAATGAGATATTCGGTAGTTTGTGATTTTAAAGTAAAGAGTATTCGCTTTTAACTACGAAAAACTTTCCATTTTATTGTAGTTTTATGGGAACAGCAATTATTTAAAGATGATTTTTAAAAATTATCTTTTTTTAAGGAGGTATAGTTGATAAAATCACTCGGTAATTAATGATTAAGGTGAATAGGATGGACGTAGTCGATAGAATTAAAGAGCAAATTGAAAACAACCCTGTACTTTTATACATGAAAGGGACACCTGATTTCCCTCAGTGTGGATTTTCCGGCCAAGTGACACAGGTTTTGAATGCATGTAAGGCAAAATATGCCTATGTAAATATTTTTGAAGACCCTGAAGTCAGGGAAGCGCTTAAAGAATATTCACAATGGCCGACCTATCCCCAACTTTATATTAAAGGTGAGTTGGTAGGCGGATGTGATATTGTCATGGATTTATACAATCGTGGTGAGCTACAAAAAATGTTGTCTGAAGCTGACAGCATAGAATCAGAGTCATAGTTCAGTTTTTTTTAAACTGGCTTCAATTTTTTCAAGTTGTTTCCAGCGATTGACGATTTTACAAAATAGTTTGGCTGTTTGCTCGGCGTCATAGAGTGCGGAGTGGGCCTTGTCACTATCCCATTCCAGGTCAGCCGCTTGGGCAATTTTGGCGAGAACAGTTTGGCCATACATTAAACCACCGAGTGTTGCTGTGTCGAAAGTACTGAACGGGTGAAAAGGACTGCGTTTTATTTGGCAGCGTTTGATAGCTGCATTAAGAAAACCAATGTCAAAAGCAGGGTTATGGCCAACCAGGATTGCACGGCTGCATTTATTTCGCTTAACAGCTTCTCGAATCGGTTTAAAAATTCGTGGTAATGCCTGTTTTTCATCAACTGCCATACGAAAAGGATGATAAGGGTCAATGCCATTAAATTTTAATGCCGCTTCATCCAGTTCAGAACCCTTGAAAGGAAGGATATGTACGCAGTGAGCTTCACTGTTAACGAATTGACCATCGTCATCAAGTTCGACAATCACGGCGGCCAATTCGAGTAATGGGTTTTTTTTGGTGTCAAAACCAGCTGTTTCGATATCAACGACAACGGGTAGATAACCCCTGAAGCGATTTGCGACAGGGTTTTGGATTATTTCCATATTTTAAAACTATATTTACCTTAAAGATCTAATTGCAATAATAGTAAATTGATATTGCATTGAAAAAAATAACTGATAATTCAGTAGGATGTTGATTGTATAAGGTTGATTTTTTTCATCTGGTTTTTTTTGATTAATTCGCCTCTTGTGATATGTTACCCGATCTTGCTCGCTTCATGTATTTTTACATAGCGGAATTAATAAAGTGGAAGGGGAGGCAAAAAACCCTGTGTTCCAAAATATGAGGATAATGAATGAAAAGAACAAATGTTTTCCCTAAGTTGGTATTTCAGCTTTGTCTAATTATTTTTGCTGTTGTGTTAAGTGGTTGCGCCAGTACACCCAAAAATCCAGAAGATCCTTGGGAAGATTGGAATCGGGGTGCACAAAAATTTAATGACAATGTTGACGACTATGTATTGAAGCCAGTTGCAAAAGGCTATCAATATGTAACACCAGAAGTGGTGGATGAAAGTATTACCAATTTTTTTAGTAATTTGAAAGATATTGGCGTTACAGTCAATGATTTGTTGCAGCTAAAGTTCAAGCAGGGCGGTATGGATGCTGGTCGGTTTTTGGTTAATTCAACAATCGGGGTCGCCGGATTGATCGATGTTGCATCGATGATTGATTTACCAAAGCATAATGAAGATTTTGGCCAAACTCTTGGTGTTTGGGGTGTGCCCTCAGGACCATATCTGGTTATACCATTTATCGGGCCGAGTTCACCTAGAGGGGCGGCTGGTTTAGTCGGTGATGCTGCTTTACATCCGTTAACCTATACCATATTAATTGGCGGAAGTTTGTCAACGGCTGCGGAGGTTGCGGCAACAGGAGCAAGATCAGTAGAAGCAGTCGATACAAGAGCTGATTTCTTGAAAGTGGAAAAAGTGGCATCAGAAGCGGCAATTGATCGCTATGCCTATTTCAGGGAAGCGTACAAGCAACGCCGTAAATATTTAATTTACGACGGTAATGTGCCAGAAGGAAAAGAATATAACTTTGATGTCGATATTGATATTGATGATGAACTGGATGAACTGGAACAGTCGGAATAGGTAATAGTTGATTCCGACCGCCTGTTTGAAATGTTTTGAAAAAATGTTTATTCAGTCAATTGCCATGAAATAGACTTTCCAGCCTGGAGAGGAATGAGACGATCATTATCCACAAGGTAATATTCTGGTGCGATCCAATTATTCCTTCTCAGGGTGATTTTTTCGGTATTTCTTGGAAGGCCATAAAAATCTGCTCCGTTGAAACTAGCGAAAGCTTCTAAATTATCTAGTTTATCTACATCGTCAAAAACTTCGGCGTAAAGTTCAATGGCAGCATGGGCGCTGTAACAGCCCGCACAGCCGCAGCTGTTTTCTTTTCTGGACTGTAAATGTGGCGCACTGTCAGTTCCCAGGAAAAATTTAGAGTGGCCGCTGGTTGCGGCGGCAATTATTGCCAGTCGATGTTTTTCTCGTTTAATGATTGGCAGGCAATAATGATGGGGTCGGATTCCTCCGGCCAGAATCGCATTACGATTAAACATTAAATGTTGTGGAGTTATGGTTGCAGCGATTTTTTCTGAAGCATCCTGAACAAATTGCACTGCTTCTACGGTGGTGACATGCTCCAGAACAATGCGCAATGCAGGAAAATCTGCAGTAATTTTTGCTAGGATGGTCTCAACAAAAACTTTTTCGCGGTCAAAGATATCGCATTCTGGATCTGTGATCTCGCCATGAATTAACAGCGGAATATCATGTTCTTGCATTGATTCAAGAACCGCAGCAATGTGACTGATGTTGCTGACACCTGAATCTGAATTGGTTGTTGCGCCGGCAGGATATAATTTGCAGGCAAAGATTATGGGAGATTCTGCGGCCTTTTTTATTTCTGTAACTGTTGTGGAGTCAGTCAGGTACAAAGTCATTAATGGCTGAAAATTTAAGTTTTCAGGTATAGCTTGAATGATTTCCTGGTGATATTGTTCAGCACGCTCCACAGTTGAAACCGGCGGGGTGAGATTGGGCATTATAATTGCTCGGGAAAACTGTCTGGCCGTATGGGGTATAACAGTTTTTAGCATCGCGCCGGTTCTGACATGCAAATGCCAGTCATCAGGTCGTGTGATGGTTATTTGTTCCATTAAATGACTTTTTTAAACTAAAATAGACATTTTATACTTTCCCGAAGTGAAATTTGAACATTTTGAAGGGTGCCGATTTTTTAACAGAGTTTTTTCTAGGGGACTGAAGGGATAAGGAGACGTAGCGAGCCAAGAGGGAATTTTGATCTTTTGATGCGCATTGTGGCGCTAAGCAACCAAAAAGACTGGAAATGGAGCCAATTTTCCATTGCCAAAGTAGAATTTTCCTTAACCCGATAGCCTCCTGGCGCTTGAATTTGAAAATTAAGGCCATATTCTAGTCATTGTTTTGCTCATTGTTATTGCAAAACCTGGAACTGAAACAATAAATGTTCTTAATATTCCACAGTAATAGCCAAAATATCAGCTGTTACTGTGGAATGGAAATTTTTAACAAATTTTATTAATTAATCAATTTTTTCTGGAGTGGGTAATGCCAATTTACGAATATGTATGTCAAGCCTGTGGGCATGAACTCGAGGCAATACAAAAGGTAAGTGACGAACCATTAGTAACTTGTCCTGTTTGCAATAAAATCGAGTTGAAAAAGAAAATTTCCGCTGCCGGATTCAGATTAAAGGGTAGCGGTTGGTATGAAACTGATTTCAAGAATAAGTCGACCAAGAAAGGTGATGTAAAAGAAACAAAATTATCTGCTAAAACTGCTGCCAAAGCCAGTTGTGGTGGTGGAGGTTGCGGGAGCCATAAACATTAAACATTAAATATTTTAGACTTTTTTAGCAACAAACTGTCTATCTATAAAGGTATTTTTGTAGATCTATTTTTTGTATTCAAAAAATTGTTGAAGACAGGGGTTATATTTTGACTAAAACGATTGATCATTCAAAAAATAATTCATTAAGTAGAATATCAGATTGATTATTGAATGATTCTTTAAAAATTGAAATTCAAAGAGAAATAATATGCGTAGCCACAAATGTGGAGAATTAAATAGTACTCACCTGGGTGAAAGTGTTGAACTATGCGGCTGGGTGCATCGTCGCCGTGATCATGGCGGAGTAATTTTTATCGACCTGAGAGATAGAGAGGGATTGGTACAAATTGTATTTGATCCAGATAAACCCGAGGTATTTTCTGTTGCCGAAAGTGTTCGCAGTGAATATGTCTTGAAAATACAGGGAACTGTCAGAAATAGACCGGAAGGAACGATTAATCCTGATATGGCAACCGGTGAGATTGAAATTCTGGTGGATACAGTTGAAGTTCTGAATACCGCACAAACGCCGCCTTTTCCTTTGGAAAGTGGCGATATTGAAGTCAATGAAGACACCCGGTTGCGCTATCGTTATATCGATTTGCGGCGTCAGGAAATGCAGGACAAAATGCGTTTCCGGCGAGATGTCACCCGTTGTTTGCGCAATTTTCTCGATGAGCACGATTTTTATGAAATCGAAACCCCTTATTTGACCAAGGCAACTCCGGAAGGAGCCAGAGATTATCTGGTGCCAAGCCGTACTCACGACAATGCTTTTTTTGCTTTGCCGCAATCGCCTCAACTATACAAACAATTATTGATGATAGCCGGAATGGATCGCTATTATCAGGTGGTGCGTTGTTTTCGTGATGAAGATTTGCGCGCCGACCGGCAACCTGAATTTACCCAGTTGGATATTGAAACTTCGTTCATGACAGAAGACCAGATCATGTTTTTGATGGAAGAAATGGTCCGGCATTTGTTCAATGCTACATTAGAAGAGAAATTACCGGCAGTTTTCCCGAAAATGACCTATCAGGAAGCCATGCAGCGTTACGGTAGCGATCGGCCTGATTTGCGTATTCCTCTGGAATTGGTCGATATTGCCGAGGAAATGAAAGATGTTGAATTCAAGGTTTTTTCTGGTCCGGCAAATGATCCAAATGGCCGGGTTGTTGCAATGCGATTACCAAAGGGTTCAGAGCTGAGTCGAAAGGAAATTGATGAATTAACCAAATTTGTTGGTATTTACGGGGCAAAAGGTCTGGCCTATATTAAGGTAAATGACCGCAATACTGGTTTGGAAGGATTGCAATCCCCCATTGTCAAATTTGCTCCAGCAGAGGTTTGGGAAAAGGTATTAACCAAGGTCGGTGCCGAGCCCGGCGATTTGGTGTTCTTTGGTGCGGATAAAACCAATATTGTTAATGAGGCAATGGGCGCTCTGCGGGTGAAATTAGGTCTGGATCGAAATCTAGTTGAAGGAAAATGGAAACCTGTCTGGATTATTGATTTTCCAATGTTTGACTGGGATGAGAAGAATCAGCGCTGGAATGCCTTGCATCATCCATTCACGGCGCCAAGTTGCAGTGCCGAAGAACTTCAGGCAGACCCAGGGAAAGCCATATCGCGGGCTTATGATTTGGTATTGAATGGTACCGAAGTGGGCGGCGGCTCTATTCGTATCCATCAGACTGAACTACAGCAGCAGGTTTTTGAGCTTCTTGGCATTGGCGAAGAAGAGGCCAAGGAAAAATTTGGTTTTCTACTGGAAGCATTAAAATATGGTTGTCCTCCGCATGGTGGCATCGCTTTTGGACTGGATCGTTTGGTAATGTTGATGACCGATTCAAGCTCAATCCGTGAGGTTATTGCTTTTCCAAAAACACAAACAGCGGCGTGTCCTTTAATTGATGCGCCTGCAATTGTCAATGATGCGCAATTACGGGAATTGGGAATTAAATTACGCAAGCCACCCAGCAAGGAAGATGCTCAGCAGGATTAATTTTCTGCCTATTTTTAGTAGTAATTAGAAGGTTTTATTATGACTTCAGCCGCTTTACAAATTCAAGATTATGCCTTGTTGGAAGATGAGGATTGTGATACACGAATCATTGCCGCTAAGGAAAAATTGGGAGATCGTTGTGTTATTTTAGGGCATCATTATCAGCGTGATGAGGTTTTTAAACACGCCGATTTTTCCGGTGATTCCTTAAAATTATCGCGTGATGCTGCGGAATCAAATGCGGAATATATCGTATTTTGTGGTGTGCATTTTATGGCGGAAGTGGCAGATATTTTGTCGCGGCCAGAACAAATTGCCATTTTACCGGATATGGCGGCCGGTTGCTCGATGGCTGATATGGCCAATTTAACCAATGTACAAAGATGTTGGGATGAGCTTTCTCAGATTCTGGATCCAGAAGCACAAGTAACTCCAATCACCTACATAAATTCGGCTGCTGATCTAAAAGCATTTTGCGGCAAACATGAGGGGATTGTTTGTACATCTTCAAACGCTCAAAAAATTCTGGAATGGAGTTTTGAAAAACGCGAAAAAGTACTGTTTTTCCCGGATCAGCATTTGGGGCGTAATACCGGTTATCGAATGGGGATTCCACTGGAAGAAATGGTCACCTGGGATTTTACAAAACCGATGGGTGGTTTGACTGAGCAACAAATTAGGGATGCAAAAATTATTTTGTGGAAGGGATTTTGCTCAGTCCACCAGATTTTTCAACCGGAACACATTGACCGATTTCTGGAAAAATATCCGGAAACCAAGGTGATTTCCCATCCAGAAGCCAGTTTTGAAGTGTGCCAGAAATCAGATTTTGTTGGATCAACAGAAACTATTTTGAGAATCGTCAAGGAGTCTGAACCTGGAACCCGCTGGCTGGTCGGTACGGAACTAAACCTGGTCAATCGTTTACATGAGCAATGTAAAGATCAGGGTAAAAATGTTCATTTTATGTCGCCAACCGTTTGCATGTGCTCGACGATGTTCAGAACAGATCCACAGCATTTAGCCTGGATTCTTGAAAATCTTGCTGAAGGGCGGGTTGTCAATCAGATTAAGGTCGAGGCAGAGCAAGCCCAATATGCCAAAAAAGCCTTAGACGCCATGTTGTCTATTTAGTTATTGTAATTTTGCCCCATCAGAAATGGTGACAATGATGGGGTTTCATACCCCCTGCTAAACCGGCCGGTTAAAGCAAGCAAAAATTGAAATTAAACCAATCTGAACTACGCTTAAAGCAATTGTTTTAAAGTTTAGTAAATCAGATGGACTTTCTCCCCAAACATTTAAGGTTGTTAGCAGCAAGTTGGGTCATTATTATAGCGCCCATTGCTCAAGTGAAGGCCGACTCACATAAGGCTGTAGAGCTTGAAGAGTTTGTTGGACGAAGCCGCTATCGCGGAGAAAAAGCAGGCTTGGTCGCAGAATAAAGTGTAACCTCATCATTTCCCTTTATTTTCATAACCAGTTAATGTGTCAGTTTCTCAAACAAACCATGAGGTT
>JALSJK010000160.1 GCA_026989395.1 Methylomonas sp. | reverse complement strand
GCAACACTTCAAGGTGTTTAATCTCGTCGTCTGATAGGTGGTAATCATTCATGTCGCTATTATATTCGCAATCAATGTAATGCGCCAGCTAGTTAATGTGCATTCTTAATCGCGAATAGTATAACACTGATTCTAAATTATTAAACAAGTCATGATTCCAGAATCGAATCACTTGGAATCCTAGTTGCTCAAGAAAGTGTGTGCGTTCTTTGTCTACTTGTTCATTATGCTGGGAACCATCTATTTCGATAATCAGTTTTAATTCAAGACAAGCAAAATCGGCAATATAGGGTTCGTTTGAAAATTGTCTGCGAAATTTATAATTCATAAAATGCCGGTTTCTCAGCTGTTGCCATAAAATTTGTTCAGCATTTGTCTGGTTTTTTCGCAGGTTTCTGGCTATATGTGTAAAAGACATTTTAAAATCTCCTCACCCCCAACCCTCTCCATCAAGAGAGGGCTTTTTTGCTCCCCTCTCATGATGGAGAGGGTTGGGGGTGAGGAGACAAACAAACAAATAAACATAACTCAACATCACAAAAACTAAATAAACTGATCATTGCAACGACGAAACCACCACCCGCCCAGTGAACCCATCCACAGTAATAGACTGACTCAACTGCGTCAAAGAAGCCGAAATAACCGTCTGACGAAGAAAGGTATTTGCAGGGCCGTTACACCAGGTATTTCCCAACTTGTCAAAATAGATTTTAGTGTTGTTGCAACTTCCAGTGCCAGCAGGAGTCATGGTTATTGAAATATTATCTATGGCAATAAACGGATGACTTGCTAACTGAATATCATATTTTTTTTTGCTAACAGGATGATAAGCGAGACTGTTAGAAGAAGACGTTGTGTCTTTGTAAACCCTGATTATTTGTGAAGAAGCAAGCAGTTCGAAATGAGTGGTTGTTTGAATACGAATTGCTTCATTTCGGGTGAAGCGAATTGCCTGCGCTATTTCTTCGGTCGTCAGGGCAAGTTTATCAGGATCAGAGGCGGAGAAATTGGGAATTGCCACAGCCGCGATAATTCCCAATATTGAGACGATAATAGTTATTTCAAGAAGGCTGATACCGCGTTGTTGTTGCATGGTGCGGTCGGCATTACATTATCAAAGGCATTAATGTGCATCATATTTGATACCGCTCGCATCTGTATTGGTGTCGTTGGCAATGAATTTCCCAGCAGTGACATCAAATTTCCAGCCAGTAGCTGGTGTTAGGGAGCCGGTCATTAAAAGATCGCCAGTTGTGATAATTTCAACATCCCCTAGTTGAGTGATTGGGTTTTTGGGCAGGATATTTTTTTTCAGGTATGGGCCAAATTTAAAGGTGCCATCACTAATACTACATGCTGCTCCGTTTGAATCAGTAAACATGCTTAACTGTTCAATAAACGCAGTTGCACGGGTAGTGGGAGAGCTGGCATCACCAGTACCTGGTGTTCCGGTGCACCCCCCCCCACTAGGGACTGCAGTATTTTGTCCGGGGTATTCGCCATGCTGTTGATAATATAGATCAATAGCTGCCCTCATGTTAGCCAGCGTACTGTCCAAAGCAGAAACCTTGGCGTCATCGGTGGTACTGGCAAACTGGGGCACGACAATGGCAGCCAGAATAGCCAGGATGATAACGACAATTAATAACTCGACCAGGGTAAATCCCTGATTGGACAGGGGCTTGTGATTTAATTCTTTAGTCATGTTTTTTTACAGTAAATGTTCTTTTACTGAAAGTATAGACGGGAATTACGAAATAGGAATCAGATTTGACTTTTTGGCTCTCCATCAGGAGAGAGGGGCTTTTTATCCTCCCTCTCCTGATGGAGAGGGCCGGGGTGAGGAGATCAAAATTAGAGAGGCCGATTATTTTTTCGTACTAGAAGCAAACCCGGTAATCCAAGTCCAATTAACCATATAACGCCAGGGGTAGGCACTAATTGGTAAATAATATTGTCAATACCAAAGCGGAGAATAGTTTCATCAATTGGGGGATTACCCAATAAAGTATAATTAACAGATGCGAAAGCTATCGTGTTGGAATTAATGCCTAAGCCAATGAACCCACAAGTACTGTTTGCTAAAACTGGTACATTGCAAGGAGGTTGATTTGCAGCAGCCAAATTATAAAAGCCAAGCTGGTTGTTGTCTTCATCGAATAGTGAAAGAGATAAATCGAATACGGGAGAAGGTTGGGTATTAACGATTAAAAAATCAAATCCAATTCGTCCAATTGACTCTTGAGCAAAATTCAATGTAATTGATCTGGTATTTTCGGCCGTTCGCATATAAATAGGTAAGGGCATGTTTAGAAACTGAAAGACTCCCTGAAAGTTAGGGTCATTGCTATCAAATATGCTGCCTTTCCCATCGGAAGTAGAAACAAGTAAATTACCATCTCCAGCAGTAAGATCCCCAAGTTGAGCATTGTCAAAGCCATATTCAACTGCTTGCGGACCAAAATCTGTGCGATTTAAAACGGTTGCTGCAATTGAAAAAGCTGAAAAAGCGCTCAAGCAAAGGGCAAGAATAATTTTTGTTGGTGTGAAATTCATTAGTAAGTCCTTGTTAAAAAGGGGTAAATAAAAACGTGAATTCTATCACAAAAAAACTTTTTATGGCTAACGCTTACTATTGGTGGCTCAAAGATGTGCAGGAACTAGTCAGGAGGCGTGGTTGCAGGGAATGGTAACCAGGGTATCAATTTATTTTTTCTCCTCACCCCAGCCCTCTCCATCAGGAGAGGGAGGTAAAAAGCCTCCCTTTTGATGAAAGAAGGTTTGGTGAGGAGGTTAAATTAATGAACTGCGCGGGAGAGTTTGAAGATGGGTAATATCAGCGAGCTGACCAATAGGCCAACGATTACACCCATAACCAGCAGCATAATTGGCTCAATCGCTTTACTGATAAATTTCAGAATTTTCTCTAGTTCTTGCTGAAAATAGTCTGCAATCCGGGTAGTTACCAGTGCCAGATTTCCGGTTTCTTCTCCGGTTGCTATCATTTGTTTAACAATTGGCGGGATAAATGAGGTTGTTTTAAAGCCGGAAGCCAGGGTGCGTCCTGCCGTTACATCCAGGGACAATTGGTCGATAAAATCATGGAAAATCTGGTTTTTTACGACATCTTTTGCCAGATTCAGGGCTTCAATCAGAGAAACACCGTTGGCCAGGGACAAACCCAGAACACGCATGGTTTGGATGAGATAAATTTTGAGGAACAGGTTTTTCAACCCCGGTAATTTCAATTTTATCATGTCCAGACTGCGAATCCCGGTTTCACTTTTTGCCCATAGCCAGAATAACATCATGAATCCGGCAGATACCCCTAAGATTGCCCACCAATAATGAATGATGAGTTGACTGAGGGACATGAGGAATAGTGTGGTTACTGGAAGTTGATTTTGAATGGAGATGAATAATGCCGAAAATTTTGGGAACACCACTGCCAGAATGAATGTGACCATGGCAGTTGAGAAAACCATCAGAAATATTGGGTAGGCCATTGCAGAAGCCAGGGTTGAATTGAATTCTGCTTGCTGTTTTTCCATTTCCAATAAATGTTCCAGAATGCGGCGGATATAACCGCCACTTTCGCCAGCGGCAATCAGGCTCACATAGGTGTTGGAAAATACCTGGGGGTGTTTGACCAGTGCGCTGGAAAAGCTTTGTCCTTCGCTAATGTCTTCAGCCAATTCATGAATGACGCGTTTTAGCTCAGGATGACTGGTTTGTTTGCCAAGGACATTGAGACTGGAATGCAGATCACTGCCGGTTTCCAGCATTAATGCCAATTGTTCCAGAAAAAACATTCGGTCTTTTTGGGCAATTTTTTTTCCGCCCCAAAATGTTATCGATTTTATTTTGTCGTTCTGATGGTTGGTGTTTTCAGAACCATTCAGTGGTTGGATTTCCAGTGCCATGTTGTTATTTCGAAAATAATTATGCAGGTTGTTATTTTATTTCTCCTCACCCCGGTCCTCTCCATCAGGAGAGGGAAGAAAAAAACTTTTCCTGATGGGAGTGCTGGTGAGGAGATTTAAAACAGGATTAGTCATAAGCCATTACCCGAGATATTTCTTCCAGGGTAGTGATGCCTTCCAAAGCTCTGTCTAAACCATCCTGATAAAGTGTGGCAATACCTGAGTTCTTTAAGTAATTGTTTAAATCATCTTGAGTGGGATTGTTAATCATGAGTCGTTGTAATTCTGATGTAACCGGTAAAATCTCGTGATTGGCAATTCGGCCTTTGTAACCTGAATCATAGCAAGCAGGGCAGCCTCTGCCTTTGGTTAATCGTACCTGGCCATGTTGTTGCCAGTGATGTCTGTTGATATCTTCTGTGCTGGCAATGAAGGTGGTTTTGCATTCCTGGCAAACAGTACGAATCAATCGTTGAGCGATGACACCGATCAGTGATGATGATAACAAGTACGGTTCAATGCCCATTTCCAGTAATCGGCTGATTGCGCCGGTGCTTTCATTGGTATGCAATGTGGATAAAACCAGATGTCCGGTCAAGGCGGCCTGGACTGCAATTTCTGCGGTTTCTTTTTCTCGGATTTCACCAACCATGACGATATCCGGATCTTGTCTGAGAACGTGTTTTAATACCTTCGGAAAAGTCAGACCAATTGCTTCTTTAACCTGATTTTGATTGACAATGTCAATCTGGTATTCAACCGGATCTTCGATAGTGACAATATTTTTTTCTATGGAATTCAGGTAGTTAATGGCGGCATAAAGTGTTGTGGTTTTGCCGCTGCCAGTAGGGCCAGTAACCAGAATCAAGCCATGAGTTCGTTTTAATAGTTTGATGAAGGTAGCCTGATTGGTTTCGCTCATGGCAAGTTTTTCAATATTTAACAGATTCTGGTTTTTATCCAGTACCCGTAAAACAATTTTTTCGCCAAAAATGCCGGGCAGGGAACTGAATCGAAGATCAACGACACGACCCTGAGTATTGACTTGGATTCTGCCATCCTGGGGCAGACGGCGTTCGGCAATATCAAGATTAGCCATCACTTTGAGTCTGGAAACCAGAGCTGGATGCATTTCTGCTCCGGGTGACATAACTTCATAAAGAATGCCATCCAGACGAAACCGAATGCGACTTTTTTTGCGCCCCGGCTCAATATGAATATCGCTGGCATTATCGCGGATGGCGCGTTGAATCATAGCATTAATGAGGTTAACAACCGGACTTTCACTGGATAATTCATCAATGATGGAATAATCATCAGGAATCTGGTTGTCAACAACTTCAAAATCTTCTTCAAGATTGCCCAGATATTCTGCAATATCCAGATCACTTTCCAGGGCTTCACCATGTTGGCGAATAATATCGTCTTTTTTTGCCAGTACCGGCGTTACAGTACAGTTGGTGCGGTTTTTTATTTCATCCAGAGCTGGTAAATCCTGAGGGTCATTAGTTGCCAGGATTAATTTATTGTGAACCTTGAACAGCGGCAGAACTGCCAGGCGTTGAGATGTATCCTTGTCGATAATATTAGCAATGGCTGGGTCCCATAGCCCGGGACGTAACTGGATATAAGGGATGTTGAGTTGTTTACTTAATATTTTTAACAAATCGGGTTCATTGACCCAGCCCTTTTCCAGCAGAATCATGCCCATACGTTTGCCGGTTGCTGATTGAAGCTGCAGGGCTTTATCGATAATTTCAGGCGCTACCAATTGTTCGGCAATCAGCATATCGCCGAGGCGCAAGCGTTGCTTATTCGATATTTCTGGTTTGTATAGATTGTCTTTTCCGGAACGGTTTATGACCGGGATGTAATTGCCAACTCCCGTGATTTTAAGTACTTCGGAAATGATGGCATTGGTATTGACCAAGGTAATGGAACCGCCTTTTGGCAAAAGCAGTTCACGCCATTCCAGGAGTAATTCCAGAACTCGGCTACTGATAGTTGGGACAGTGCTGAGATCCAGAATCAGCAAGGTTTCTCCGGCACTGATACACTGCTCAATTTCAGCTTGCAGAAGATTCAGGGTGCGTTTTTCAGCGAGAGAGCCAGAAGGGGCAAGGTAGGTATTGACACCAACTTGGCTGCGGATGATTTCGGTCATTTGGCTACTCAGTAAATGGCTCGGGCTTTCCAATACCGTAGCCTTGGCCATAATCAATACCTAGTACTTTTAATTCCTGAAAAATGGCATCATTTTCGACAAATTCGGCAATGGTTTTTAATTCCATTACTTGACCGATTTGATTGATTGCCGAAACCATGGCGTGATCGACCTTACTGTCTAACAGGGATTTAACGAAATAGCCGTCTATTTTTAGATAATCCACCGGCAGGTTTTTCAAATAGGTGAAAGAGCTCATGCCGCTGCCGAAATCATCCAGGGAGAACTTGCAGCCGATTTTTTTTAAGCTATTAATGAAGTCAATGGCTTGAGATAAATTTGAAACTGCTGCTGTTTCGGTAATTTCAAAACAGATATTAGCGGGGGTAACGCCACTTTTGCGAATTTGTTCAATGGTATATTCAACAAAACCGGGTTCGCAAAATGACTGGCCGGATAGGTTGATTGAGCAGGAAAGTGCCGGTTGAACTTGTGCGGTAGCCATTTTTTGTAGCGCATTTTTTATCACCCAGCGGTCAATTTTAGACATCAGGTTGTAGCGTTCGGCTGCCGGTATAAAGAAAAAAGGAGAAATGATTTTGTCGTTTTCATCCTGTAAACGTAACAGAATTTCAAAATGTGAATGTTCTTCGGAATTATCTTGTAGAGGTTGAATAATCTGTCTATACAGCAAAAAACGATCTTCATCCAAAGCACGGTTTATACGGCTGACCCATTGCAATTCATCCTCCCGCTGTGCGGTGTTTTTGTCTGATGCATGATAGACATGCACTCGATTACCACCGAGTTCTTTGGCTATATTACATGCCAGGTCGGCTTTGCCCATGAGGTCAGAATAATCATCCCGTTCTGAATTGATTTGCACTACGCCAATGCTAACCGCAATATCGAACAATTTATCCTTGAAAAAGTAACGAAGTTGTTTGATCGCCAGACGAATTTTTTCTGCGTATTGTTCTGCTTTTGTCAGTGAGCAGTCTTCCAGCAGTACCGCAAATTCGTCACTACTCATTCTAGCCAGCGTATCGGTATCGGAGAGCTGTTTCTTTATCAAAGCACCGATTTGGTTGAGTAATTGGTCGCCGGCAATTTGGCCTGAGGTGTCATTAATGATCTTGAACTGGTCAACATCAATAAATAGCAAAACGGCTTGTTGTTTTGTTAAATTGACGCAGTGTTCGAGGCGTTCCATGAAACCTTGGCGGTTATAAAAACCGGTGAGGCTATCACGCCTTGCCTGAATTAATTTAGAGGCTTCAGCAGCCAGAACTTCACATAATTTTCGATCACTATTGGAAAAGTCTTTTTTTTGCAGAGAATTGATTAGTACCAAAATGCCACTTTGTTTATTTTTACTGGGGTGTACCGGGGCGGCAATGATTTTGCAGGGCATATTGAAATCAGCATCGGTCCAGTCGGTATCAGAATCTCGATTAATCACGACGGTTTCCCTGCTTTCCATCATTTTTCGGCACAGGGATTTTTCCACTGCTGTCAGAATTGCTTCATGCTGGTCTTTGAGTTTGCTGTCAGTGGCCAGGTGATGGATAAAAAAGTGTTGTTCGGGTAAGTATAAGAGGATTAAATCAATATTCAGGTAATTAGAGCTGTTGATAATGAGCTGTTCCAAAGCCTGGTATTCATTATGCCTGTTTTCGGATACTTCACTGTCATCCATGTCGTAGAACAAATTGAGTTCTTCGTAACGAACCACCAGTTCATCGGCCATCCCTGCCAATGCGATATCAAGATTATAATCATCGCAAAGACACTGAATGATGTGAGTGCTTAATTGATCCAGTTGTTTATTTAAAGAATGAGTCAGTTCTTGTTGGAGGATGAGCGATAAATAAAAATGTTTTTGACTTGCCCCTAAATAAAAATGCTTATGGAATAAAGCGATTTCAGGAGAAATCTGGATAAGATTCTGATTATTTGCTAAGTCGAGGGGGTGTTGATCGAGTGTTTTTAAAAGCGCTACAAAATCAGGACTAGTATTTTCATCTACGGTTGTTTTTATTGTCTGGCCACGGTCATCCTGAAGTACCAGGACGCATGGGCGCGAAACAGCCGCTGCAACAAAAGGCAGAAATTTCTCAAGTTTTAATATCTCGGGTTTTTCTTTCATGGTTCAGGCGAAATAATCATTAAGCCGAATAACTAGACGGCGCATACTCAAGGGTTTTTCCATTAGCTCTACCGAGTCAAATTGTTCTGCCCAGGTTCGAATGTCCCGGTCGGTGCGGGATGTCATGATAATAATCAGTCGGCTTAATTGAGGGTGTTGGTTGATGATTTGTTCGCAAAGTTCAATGCCATTCATTTTTGGCATTTGTACATCGGTTATGACGATGTCAGGATGTTCTTGTTCGATGACCTCTAACGCTAACTGGCCGTTCAGTGCGGTGTAAGCAATATACCCTGATCGTTCAAGAAATTGCTGTAAAACCAGAGTTACATGAGGTTCATCATCAACTAACAGAACTTTTTTCATGCAACGGCCTGCTTAAGAATGGTTGAGTTCTTTTTCAGGGAAATAGTAAATTCACTGCCTTCACCGGGAGTGCTTTGCAAAGAGATTCTGCCTTGATGCAATTCGATGATCTCCTTGGCAAGTGACAAACCCAGTCCATGACCATTTTTACGGGTTATTTGCTCCTCAGAAGACCGATAAAATTTATCGAAGATTCTGGGCTGGTCGGCTACAGAAATTCCCAAACCCGTATCAGAAACGCGAATAACAATGGCTTCATCCAGTTCTTCTGCAGATAAAATGACTTTGCCGTTGGGGCGGTTATATTTGACTGCATTGGTTAATAAATTATTGATAGCGATGCGTAATAAGTCTTTATCAACCTGGATATTGGATAAAGTTCGCGGTAGTTGTAATTGAAAGTCAATGTCTTGATGTTTACCGCTTCGGGCTACGCTGTTAAAGGTATCTTGAAGAAATTCAACAAATTTTACCCGATGCAGGTTCAGGGTTATGTTGCCCGCCTCAATTTTGGTGATATTCAATAAATTGCCGATTAAGCCAGCTAGCCTGTCTACTTCGTCGTTGATGACGTTAACGGCATTAAATCTTTGATCATCTGGAATGCCTTGCTCATCAGATAATAATTCTGCATACATGCGGATGACATTCAGGGGTGATTTTAATTCATGGGCAACATGGGCGATGAATTCATCGCGGGCATTATTTGCTAATACTTCCTGAGTTTTATCGTGAAAAATCACTAAAGTTCCACAAATGGTTTCGACATCTTTCGGTGTGAATATTGGATAAGCTCCAACTGCAATGGTTTTACCAGGGTTATTTTCAGGAATATACTCAACAGTTTCGGAGCGTTGCAATCGACTGATATTGCTGTGATAACGTGCCAACAGGTTGACTACGTCCTGGTTGTTGCACCATTGCTGGGGCTTTTTATGGATAAGAGATTCCAGTGGTTGGCCAATCAACGTTGTCAGTTTGGAATTGGCGAAAGAGGTTAATCCGGTTTCATCCATGATTAGGACAGCATCTGGTAACGATTGTAATGCGGCTTCCATGCGCTTGCGTTGAAAACTAATTGCCAGGGTTGATGCCTGGGTTTTGACAGTATCATGTTGTAATTCTTGAAACCGGTGGTCAACGACTTCAACGAAGTGTTTGAAATTATGTATAAAATCCTGAAAATCATTGGCTTCATTAACTTCCTCAAGATGCTGTTTGTGGAGAGTTTTATTGATTTCGATATTGGCTTGACGCAAGGGACGTAATTCGCGGCGGATTAGAAAATAGGTTAAAGGGACCAATAAAAAAACCGGTAAAGCCAATTGTGCAATGAACGGGAGCTCTTTGATATCCACACTGATATCAGGTTTAAAAAATCCGATTCGATAGTGCCCCGCTAATTTACCGTCTGCCAGTAACGGTGCGCGGAATTCTATAATTTCTTTATTTTCAGTTTGAGAGTTAAAGCGATGTTCAGTTGGCCAGAGGTTGGCTGTGTCGGTTAACTGGGTTTTGGGAATAGATGTTGAGCCAGAGCTGGAAATGGCCAATGGTTTGCCTTGTTTGTCAACGATAGCAGCGTAGGCAAAATCTGATTGTTGATGCTGGCTATGAATCAAATCCAAAATGGTGCTGCGACTATTTTTGATGGCAAGTTGTTCAAACGGTAAGGTCGATAAAACCTGAGCTATATTTCTGCCCTGTTGCTTAATTACCTGTTCCTTATTTTGATAGCGGTTGATGATAAGCTGCCAGGCAATGGTGATAATTACCAGCAGAGCCGCTGATATCAGGATTAAGCCGAAACGTTCAGTCGCTATTTTTTTCATTATCCGTTGGTGAACAAAAGTCGTAACACTTCCAGCATGGAGTGTTTTGCTTCAATTTTAACCGGGTCTAGTGCTTCTTCATCCAGGCCAGTAATTTCCCAGGCCTTAACATTAATTTCCGGTGCATCAATACCGTTTTTTCTGCTTTCTTCTTGAAGCACCATGATAGAAGCCAGGTGCACAATAGCGCTATCCAATAAGAACTGGCTGGATTCTGAGAGAGAGGTATGGTTTTCGACTGTTTCAACATGGCTTTTTGGTAATTTCCATGACCGTAACAGGGCGCTGCCAACCTTGGAGTAATCAAAACCAAAGGTTTCTCTTTCAATTTGCTGGACAGGTTTATTATCCAATTTTGCTTCTGAAAGGATTTCAAATGCCGGTCGTGGCATTTTCGTGTAAATAATCAGATGGCCAATGTCATGAAGTAATCCAGTCAGAAACAGCCTTTCGCTGTCTAATACGTTGCATTTTCTGGCCAAAAGTCGCGAAATAATGCCGCAGTAGACGCTGCGCGCCCAAAACTCCTTCATATTAACCAAATCTTTTGGAATGCCTTTGAAGGATTTAACGACAGAGGTGGCAAGCACCAGATCATGAAGTTGAGATAAACCCATAATACTGATGGCGCGGGTGACGGTTTCAATTTCGGATGCGAAGCCAAAAAAAGAGCTGTTGGATATTCTTATTAACCGCGCACAGATGCTTGGGTCTTGGCTGACAATGTTAGAAACATCATCGATTGAAGATTGGGGGTCGTCAATGGTATCCCTCACCTTTAGGTACAGTTCGGGTAATGAAATCAGGTCATCGACATTTGCAACTAATTGTTCCGGTGTCATCAGCGTTGTAATGGTTCAATTTCGATTTATTCATGTCTTTAGTATGTAAGGAACGTACACGAAATAACTTCATCAACTCGTTTGTCTTGTTGTTCGTCTTCAGTGTTTTGGCAACAGTTACATGGCTTGCTATGCGCCTGTTACTGCGACTTGAAGACAAACAAAAATCCTGCGCCAGTTGTCAAATTTATTTCGTGTCCGTTCCTAAATAAAGCACTTACTTGAAAAAGTGAGGCTTTTATCAAACCAATATTGTCTTCTTCAGAAGATGATTATGCAGAAGCAAGTCGGAGTTTTTCCTTGTCCACACTTTCAACTTCAGTAGATGGCTTTATTTGAGACTTGAAAAGTTATAAATTGAAGAATAGCAGAACTTTTGGGGATTGCCGGAAAGCTAGCATTCCCCTTTCTTGACTGAAAGGGGAATATTTGAAGGGTATAAAGCAAAATTATTATAAATAACGTGCAATTAATCCTTTTTTGCTGTTTATGCCTGGAAGTGGTATTTTTACTTCATAACCGCCGCCAGAAGCTTCCTGCATCGGGTTGCCGTAAAGGTCTTCCATGTGTTCTACAGTAATATCCCGATTACCTTCGGGTAAAATTACTTCGATGGTGTCGCCGACAGAAAATTTGTTTTTTACATCAATTTCGGCCAGGCCGGTAGCAGGGTCATAATTTCTGATTTCGCCGCAAAACTGTTGTTGATGGCTTTTGGAATAACCGGTGATATAGTTTTGGTATTCGTGAGTATGGTGGCGCTTATAAAATCCGTCGGTATAGCCGCGATTTGCCAAATTTTCCAGAACACCGAGTAATTCCGGGCGAAATTCGCGGCCAGCAAGTGCATCATCAATGGCTTGACGGTAGGTTTGGGCGGTACGTGCAACATAATAGTGGGATTTTGTTCGGCCTTCAATTTTCAGGCTGTCGACGCCTATTTCTACCAGTCTTTGAACATGCTCAATGGCTCGTAAATCCTTGGAGTTCATAATATAAGTGCCATTTTCGTCTTCCATCACTGGTAACAATTCTCCTTTACGGCCTTCTTCCTCAAGAAAATAGACTTTGTCAGCTAGTGGGTGGCGGTCAGCGCCGCCACAACTGGCCGTGCTGAGTTCAGACATGGAAAGTGCGCCTTCTGCTAAAACATAGTCACCTTCAGCATTTTCATGGGCAGGTAAAGTATCATATTTCCAACGGCAGGAGTTGGTACAAGTGCCCTGGTTTGGGTCTCGGTGATTAAAATACCCTGATAGCAGGCAGCGGCCTGAATAGGCAATACATAAAGCGCCATGAACAAACACCTCAAGTTCCATATCCGGACATTCCTGACGAATTTCGGCTATTTCGTCCAGCGATAATTCCCTGGACAGAATAATTCTGCTGATTCCCATTTTCTGCCAGAATTTTACCGTAGCGAAATTGACGGTGTTGGCCTGTACGGATAAATGAATTGGTATTTCTGGCCAATGTTCACGGGTCATCATAATCAACCCCGGGTCCGCCATAATCAAAGCATCCGGTTTCATGGCGATGATGGGTGCTAGATCTTTTACAAAAGTTTTGATTTTACTGTTATGTGGAATAACATTGGTGGCCAGGAAAAATTTTTTCCCAAGCTGATGGGCTTCCTTGATGCCTTTATCCAGGTTGTCGGAAAGGAAATCGTTGTTACGGACTCGCAGGCTGTAGCGTGGTTGTCCGGCGTAAACTGCATCGGCACCATAAGCAAAGGCGTAACGCATGTTTTTAATTGTCCCCGCTGGGGACAGGAGTTCAACTGTTTTCATAGTGTTTTACTAGGTTAATATAAAGCTATTATAAACCTTTCTCGTTTTTGTGGGCCTCAATAACGGTTATCGCGCTATGCTGTCGTTGCCGAAGAGTGAAGAAATACTAATTCTGGCAGTGCTTATACTGTTTACGGTCAAAAATACCTCACTACATTCATAATAATTGATTTGCATTCAGTATGTTACAGAATGTCAAAAGTGCATTTTTCAGCGTAAACAGTATATTTAATGATCTGAGGGAGCTCAAAGATGTGGCTGTTACTTTTTATTCTTGCGATGTTATACGTTTTAGGTAATGCTTTTTTATTGTTAAGAATGACCAATATTCCAAAAATTCCTAAAAATTTTATAGCTCGACCTTATGACGATGATGAAGATGAGTAGGCCGTGCCCGTAAGGTAAATGTGACCGGACCATCATTGATTAATAAAACTTTCATATCTGCGCCAAATTCTCCGCAAGCGACGCTATGGTAATGGTTCTTTGCTTTCTCAGTGAGATATTGGAACAGTTGCCGGCCTTGTTCGGGAGGGGCTGCGGAAGTAAAACTGGGGCGATTGCCTTTTTCTGTATCCGCTGCAAGTGTAAATTGTGGAATCAAAAGCAAACCGCCGTGGGTATCGCGCAGGCTGAGATTCATTCGGTCATTGTCATCCGCAAAAATTCGATAGTTTAAAACCCGCTCAAGTAATCTGTCTGCCTCTTGCTCAGTGTCTTCTTTTTCTACAGCGACCAATGCCATGATTCCATGCCCGATTTCTCCAATAATTTTGTGATTGACTGTGACATTGGATTGGGTGACGCGCTGGATAATAGTGATCATAATTATTCTCCTTATTATTTTTTTGCTAAATTTTTAAAGCTGACTTTTATTTTGGCATACACTTTAAAGAATGTTTATTGGCTATTTCACAGTTTGGCTTGTATATAATGAAAAAAATTGGTGTTGTTCGATTTAGAAGAATCATTTCACTTTTAGTATTGGCGTTGTTCCCCTTTGTGGTTGATGCAGAAATTTACCAATGGAAGGATAAATTTGGCAAGACACATTTTTCAGATGTAAAAAAAGCCCAAGCCAAACTGGTGCAGATTAATTCGGGGCACGGCTATTTTTATGTCAAACGAGTTTTCGATGGCGATACGGTGATGCTGGAAAATGGAACCAAGATTCGATTATTGGGTATTAATGCCCCGGAAGTCGAACACAGAAATAAATCTGGGCAGCCGGGGGGTGAGGAAGCAAAACGTTGGCTCGAAGGTGTTGTTTTGGGTAAAAAAATTCGTTTGCAAAAAGATATCGAGAAAAAGGACAAATATGGTCGCACACTTGCGCATATTTTTACCCAGGATCGCAGGCATATCAATCTGGAGTTGGTAGAGGCAGGCTTGGCGACCGTCAATATTCATCCGCCAAATTTAAAGTTTACCGATGAATTGCTGCGTGCCCAGAAATTGGCAGAAAGTAAGAAATTAGGGGTATGGGAGTATCCGGGGTATCAGCCCAAAACTGTTGCTTCAATTGAAGGTAGCCGACTGAAAGGCTGGCAAAGGCTTGTTGGAAACGTATTACGAATTCGAGAAAGTCGAAAATATGCCTATTTGGTGTTTTCTAAGCAATTTGATGCCAGAATCGCTTTAGATAATTTAAGGTACTTTCCAGATTTGAAAAAATATATCGGCAAAAAAATTGAAGTCCGAGGCTGGATTTCGAGAAGAAAAAAACATCTGTCAATGCTGATTCGGCATCCTGCGGCTATCAAAATGGCGGAATAGATCGGAGTTTCTTGTAATCTCGGGTAGAATGCTTTTCTTATGCGTTCTGATCAAGCCACAAAAATTAAACCCAAATATGATGTTATCGTCATTGGCAGCGGTATTGGTGGATTAACAGCCGCAGCACTGTTGGCGAAAAGTGGTAAATCGGTATTGGTTATTGAAGCTCATGACAGGCCAGGGGGCTATGCGCATGGGTTTAATCGCAAGCGCTATCATTTTGACTCTGGCGTTCATTTGACAAGTGGTTGTGGAAAACAGGGTTACTACGGTGGTCAAGTCATTTACAAGCTTATTAGTGTTCTTGGTCTTACTGATCAAATAGAGTTTATTCCCGTCAGCCCCTTCTCTCAGGCATGCTATCCAGGTTTCAGGGCAAGTTTTCCTACTTCGATTGATGATTTTGTTGAGACATTAGGCCAGCTTTTTCCTGATGAGGTTGTTGGGTTAAGAAAATTGCTGAATTTATGTCTGCAAGTCACTGAAGAAGTGGCGAAGGCGGATGAGGTTATGGCCGATAGCGGGTTTTTTGCACAGATTGAAGAAAAACTCCCTGCATTTTATCAGTATCGAAAATACACTTTGGCGGAAGTTTGTAAAAATTTCATCAATGACCCCAAGCTACTTAGTTTGTTTGCAACCAACTGGCCGTATCTTGGTTTGCCGCCCTCCCGGGTCTCGTTCATTTATTGGGCCACGATGCTGATCGGCTATTTGGTTGATGGCGCTTATTATTGCAAAGGCGGTTTTCAGAGGTATGCTGATTATTTAGCTCAAGGGGTGCAGAAAAACAGCGGCGAGATTATTTTTAAAACTTGGGTTAAGAGCATTGAGATTGAAAAAGAACGAATCAAAGGCATCATTACCTGTTCCGGGCAGCTGATTGAGGCAGATGTTGTGATTTCCAATGCTGACATGCGACAAACTGTTACTGATTTGGTTGGTGCTGAATATTTTCCAAAGCGATACCTGCAGCGACTTGATAGAATGCAGCATTCCTTGTCAATTTTTGCGGTTTATATTGCTACAGATTTGCCCATCCATGAATTGGGATTGGCGCAGGAAACTTTTTGTTATCAGAATGAAGATCATGAGGAAAACTTTGCTACGATTGGGCGGGGAGAGCTTTCCTTTATTAGCATCACCATGCCAACGTTGACGGATAGTACTTTGGCGCCTGAAGGTGAACATGTGCTGATGTTAACCACACTTCTTCCATACCAGTCGCGTGAAGTCTGGAGGGAATTAAAACCAGTTATTGTGGAGCAAATGCTGGATCGTGCCGAGTGTTATATTCCGGACTTGAAGGAACATTTACTGTTTGTCGATGCAGGTTCCCCCGAAACCATGCGGCGGTATACCCAAAATTACCAGGGTGCGGCTTACGGTTGGGACGTGACACCCGACCAAATTGGCCCTGGCCGGATATCAAATAAATCACCCATTTCAGGACTTTATTTTGCAGGGCACTGGACAACGCCAGGCGGTGGGGTTTATGGAGTGAGCGTTTCAGGAATGCAAACTGCCCAGCAGGTTTTGGGAATTACTCATCAGAATGAATTTTGGCAATTTCTAGAAGCAAGCGGGGTTGAGTAAAATAATTATGCGGATTCGTCAGTATCAGCCTGTTTGTCCACTGAAAAAAGTTTTAAGTTATTTCTTACTTCATTAGCAAATTTGAAGCCGAGTTCGGACAAAGGCTTGCTGCCAATGTGTTGCAAATTCAAGGCGGTCATCATTGCTGCTTTTTGAAAATTTTTGTTTTTTCTCATCAACATGGATAGCACAAATTGGACTTCTTCATCGTCGGTGTCGCCGGCATCAACCATGCTTTGTAAATCCTTGGTGACAGAAATAAAAGCCAGAATTCTCTTTTTTCGGCTTAAAAAGCCTATTGATGGCATGCTGCTAGATAATATGTTAAAAATTTTTTCTGCATTTTTCAGGTTCACGCGTAAGCACCGTTTGTTGAAAACATGAATATTCGTATGGTAAAGGCCAATTCATTACTGTCAAAACAAAGAATGTTTGATATTCAGCTTCGGCGAAAATTATTTCGCTGGCCTTTTGCAGTATATTTTATCATGCTCCTTGGTTGTTGGTTGCTTTGGTATCTGTATACCGAACCAAATTCTTTGGCGCTGCTGGAGGCGAATTGGCCGGTTTCTTTAACCATGATTTTTGGTTCCTTTATTGCTGGTGCCACCAGTGAAGGTGGGGGGGCAGTGGCATTTCCGGTTTTTACCAAGTTACTGAATATTCCACCGACCACCGCGAAAATTTTTTCACTGGCTATTCAAAGTGTTGGAATGACAATGGCCTCTTTGATGATTCTGATGTTAAAGGTAAAAGTACAATGGAGGATGCTTTTATGGGCAAGTGTTGGCGGAGTGCCGGGAATTTTTCTAAGTATTTCAATACTGTCATCGCTGATTGAGCCTGAAGTAACAAAAATGTCATTCACTGCAATGGTCAGTAGTTTTGCTGTGACATTAGCAATATTGAGATTTAAGGGGCGAGGGTATAATGAAGATCTGAATGAATTTACAGGAACCGAAAAGTTGATTCTGCTGGCAGCGGGTTTTGTTGGAGGGTTGATGTCTGGGCTGGTAGGCAATGGTATTGATATAATCTGTTTTTCAGTGATGGTATTATTGTTTCGAATCAGAGAATCAGTCGCAACCCCGACATCTGTTATTTTAATGGCGATTAATGCCATCGTAGGTTTTGCGCTTCATGTGTATTACTTTCAAGATTTTACCCCGCTTATTCGGAATTATTGGCTGGCCGCGATTCCAGTTGTTATTATTGGCGCCCCTTTGGGGGCATTTTTTTGTTCTAAGTTAAATAATGACATAATAGCCTTGATTTTAATTGTTTTGATTTTGGTCGAATTAATATCATCACTCTGGATTATTCCATTGACTAAAAGCGTGGTTGTTTTTAGTTTGGCTATAGGATTGGTTTTTGCGGTAGCGTATTATGTGATGGCAAGTATTAATAAATATAATGTTGATGAGGAGCGTTAATATGAAAAAGTTTTTTCAGTTACTGATGGTTTTTTCCATGATGGTGTTGCTGGCTTCCTGTAATAGAATGGGCAGGGCTCCTGAGGCATTGCCGGCAAATATTCAGATTGGTGATACTTATTACACACAATTTGCATTGCAGTTTGAAAAAGGGCGGTTTATTACCACGAACTATCGGACAGGCGTGTTGTTACCAATTAATTCCAAAGTAACGCTGCTTGATATCAACAGAAAAGTAATTAAAGTCCATCTTGAGGATTTTGGTCATGATTTGCTTATCAAAAATGCAGCCAAGCATGTGGGTGGTGACGCCTATTATTATTTTGGCAAATTATTTGACCGGAAAAAAGTTAATCTAGCTAAATTTACCAGAAAAGAAAGGGCCAATATTAAAAAAGGTAAAGTGGCAGTAGGTATGCGCAAAGATGCAGTGATTGCAGCAATTGGTTATCCGCCCACACATCAGACGCCCAGTCTGGAATATGATAACTGGACTTACTGGAAAACCCGCTGGGGCGATAAGTTTATCGTTTATTTTAAAAATGGCAAAGTGACTCGAATTCAAGATTAGTCATTAAAAAATTAATATATTTTATAGATTGGAAGATCATGTTTGATAATTTAACCGAAC
Source organism: Methylomonas sp. (assembly GCA_026989395.1). Lineage (GTDB taxonomy): Bacteria > Pseudomonadota > Gammaproteobacteria > Methylococcales > Methylomonadaceae > JALSJK01. Next base: position 23,860 of record JALSJK010000160.1, on the reverse strand, counting down.
GATTAGGTAAAACCCTAAAAAATCTAAAGGGTCAGGGTCGGCTGACTGAAGAAAATATTAAAGAAACTTTGCGTGAAGTACGCATGGCGTTGTTGGAGGCTGATGTTGCATTGCCTGTTGTAACGGCATTTATCGATAAGATTAAAGAACGGGCTTTAGGGCAGGAAGTGCAGTCAAGTCTCAGTCCGGGGCAAGCAATGATCAAGGTGGTTCAAGCCGAAATGATCAATGTCATGGGTGAGGCCAATGAAGGCTTGGGTCTTCGTGCAAATCCACCCGCTATTATTTTGATGGCTGGCTTGCAGGGCGCAGGTAAAACTACCACGGTAGCAAAGCTGGGGCGTTGGTTACAAGCTACGCAAAAGAAAAAGGTCGGTGTTGTCAGTGCTGATATTTATCGCCCTGCGGCAATAAAGCAGCTGGAAACTCTGGCTAATGATTTGTCTTTGGAATTTTTTCCAAGTGACACGTCGCAAAAACCAGTCGACATCGCCAATAACGCTATCGATGCTGCAAAAAAGAAATTCCTTGATGTTGTCATTGTTGATACCGCAGGACGTTTGCATATCGATGATGAAATGATGTCTGAAATAAAGGATTTGCATGCGGCAATTAATCCTGTTGAGACCTTGTTTGTTGTAGATAGTATGACAGGTCAGGATGCTGCAAAAACAGCGAAAGCATTTGATGAGGCCTTGCCTTTGACAGGGGTGGTATTAACCAAGGCTGACGGTGATGCGCGCGGCGGTGCAGCCTTATCAATTCGTCACATCACAGGTAAGCCAATAAAATTTATTGGTACTGGCGAAAAAACTGATGCTCTGGAGTTGTTCCATCCAGACCGTATTGCATCCCGTATTTTGGGTATGGGCGATATGCTGAGTTTGATTGAAGAAATCGAACAGAAGGCTGATAGGAAAAAGGCTGAAAAACTAGCTAAGAAGATACAAAAAGGTAAGTCTTTCGATTTTGAAGATTTACGTGAACAGCTTTTACAAATGCAAAACATGGGCGGTGTTGGCGCGATGTTGGACAAATTGCCGGGTATGAGTAATGTACCTCAAAATATGAAGGATAAAGTGAATGACAAGGAGTTGGCGCGACAGATTGCCGTGATTAATTCCATGACAGCCCAAGAGAGGCGCTATCCTGATTTGATTAAAGGAAATCGCAAAAAACGCATTGCTGCTGGTTGTGGTCAGGAGTTGCAAGATGTCAATCGGGTATTAAAGCAGCATAAAATGATGGCCAAAATGATGAAAAAATTTAAAAAAGGCAATATGGCCAATATGATGCGTGGTATGAAAAGCAATATGCGGGGAATGCCCATGTAAAAGAAGCGCTCATTACGTTTTTTAATTTAATATTTATCTTGTCCATTTCTGTTTGGAGTTGGAGTGGGCAAGAACTTGGGCTTTACAACTTTACAAAAGTTGCGTAGTATAGGTAGGCTAATTTCTAATTGTACTTATATAAGTTTAGAGGGTTTTTAATGGTAGTCATTCGTCTAGCTAGGGGTGGGCAAAAAGATCGTCCTTTCTATCACATCGTTGCTGCAGATAGCAGGACAAGTCGTGATGGACGGTATCTTGAGCGCTTAGGTTTTTTTAATCCAATGGCTCGTGGTAATGAGCAAAGATTGCGTCTGGATCTTGAACGCACCGAATACTGGATGTCTGTTGGCGCTCAGCCATCAGCACGGGTTCGCAGATTAGTTAAAGACTGGAAAAAGCAAGCTGCTTCTGCAGAAGAGACTGAAGCTGCAGCATAAGCTTGACTGATAAGAAGCTCTGCGTTGGGAAAATTTCTGGTGTTTACGGTATAAAAGGGTGGGTTAAAGTTCATTCCTATACGGAAGACCGGGAAAATATTCTAAAGTATTCGCCTTGGCTTTTACAGAAAGACAGGCAGTCAAAAACTGTTAATGTTTTAACAGGGCGTCAGCAAGGTAAAACTATAGTTGCCTCTTTGGAGGGGGTTGGAAACAGGAGCGATGCCGAGTTGCTGGCTGGCTGGGATGTATTTATCAACTCGGAGCAATTACCTAAAATAGAGCATGGGGAATATTACTGGGCCGATCTTGTTGGGTTAAAAGTTGTCACAAAAAATGGAATTGGCTTGGGAATCGTTGATTATCTCATAGAAACTGGGGCCAATGATGTGCTTGTGGTTGCTGGAGATAAAGAACGCTTAATTCCTTTTTTACAGCAACAAACTATAATCAAAATTGATCTTGAAGAAGGTTTAATGGTTGTAGATTGGGATCCTGATTTTTAAATCAGACTAGAAAATCAATGCATTTTGATGTGATCAGCTTGTTCCCGGAAATGGTCATTTCTGGCGCGAATTATGGCATTGTTGGCAAGGCTCTTGAAAAAGGACTGGTAAGCTTATCGGTTTGGAATCCTCGGGATCATGCACACGATAAGCATCGTACTGTAGATGATCGCCCATATGGCGGTGGCCCGGGTATGGTGATGAAGTACCAGCCATTAAAAGATGCTTTGGGAAGGGCGAAAGAAGCATATAGTAAAAATGCGAAAGTAGTATATTTAAGTCCGCAAGGAAGGTCAATCAAGCAAAATTTGCTTGAACAGGCTAGCAAGCAAGAACAATTGATTTTGATTGCCGGTCGCTATGAAGGAATTGATGAACGGTTTATCGATTCGTGTTGTGACGAAGAATGGTCTTTAGGCGACTTTGTAATTAGTGGTGGTGAATTAGCGGCTTTGGTGGTTATTGACGGTATAACCCGTTTGATACCGGGAGCATTGGGGGCTGAAGCATCTGCAAATCAAGATTCCCATGTTAATGGTTTGTTGGACCACCCTCACTATACCCGGCCTGAAATAATCGATGAAAAAAAGGTGCCTGAAATATTATTGAGTGGCAATCATGCGGATATTGCAAGATGGCGATTAAAGCAATCTTTGGGCAAAACCTGGAAAAAAAGACCGGATTTGTTGCAACACAAGCAATTAACGACAGAGCAACGAAAGTTGCTTGAAGAATTTAGAACAGAATTTGATGATAATTAGGTGTGGAAATGAGCAATTTAATTGATGAGATAGAAGCGGCGCAAATGAAAAAGGATGTCCCTGAGTTCAATCCGGGCGATACCGTTGTTGTAAAGGTAAAGGTAAAAGAGGGTAGCCGGGAAAGGTTACAGGCTTTTGAAGGTGTTGTGATTGCCAAACGTAACCGGGGCCTGAATTCGGCTTTTACAGTGAGAAAGATATCCTATGGCGAAGGCGTTGAGCGGGTGTTTCAAACCCATAGCCCGCTAATCAGTTCAATTGATGTGAAGCGGCGAGGCGAAGTCCGACGCGCGAAGCTTTATTACTTGCGTAACTTAACTGGTAAGGCTGCAAGAATTAAAGAAAAGGTGTAATTGTAGAATTAACGTAACTATTCAGCGTATTTAATTTAACTAAAATTTTTAAATATCAGTAGCTTATGGAAGAAGTGTCTGTGTCATGGATGACACAATCAAGCCTACATGGATGTATTTACGACGTCTTCTGGAATAAGTTGCTGATATTGAAACTATAAATACGCTGAGTAGTTACGAATTAACAATCTTTCCTTGATGATTGAAAGGCGGCTATTAAAGCTGCCTTTTTTTTGGATAAAAATTTTGTGGTTTTAATTGCTCTTGGTATGGATTTGAGGAATTTCATCTTCGTCTTCTTTGCTACCCGAAATGCTCCTTAAATATATTGCCAAATGGATGCGGTCAGGGACTTCGAGTTTTCGGAAAATGGCGCTTAAATGAGCTTTGACCGTTCGTTCAGTTATGAACAGGGTTGCGGCAATTTTTTTGGTGCTGCCGCCGTGGAATACCATATCAGCAACCTGCATTTCTCGAGGAGTAAGCGACTTTAGTAATTCTTTCTTTTTCGCTGTTATTTCGTCGTCATCATGCAGTTTTTGAGGATCAATTTTATTGGCAATTAGGGTTTTGATTATTTTTGGAATCAAATGACGCTGAATCCATACTTCACCTTCGAGTACCCGGCTAACAATAAGTGCTAGGGAAGTGCTATTGCCATCGCTCTCTTGGTAACCCGAAGCGCCGGATGCAATCAGTTGTATTTGTTTTTCTTCTGGCCATTGATGGCCGATCACCACATGTTTGCCTGGTATATTCTCAGATAAAGAGGAAAATGGATAATCATTCGGAATCAAGCTGCCATCAATAATTGTTAGATTAATCTGGAGATCGGATTTTTCTAGTAAAAGTTTGCTTTCTTGCCAGTTTAGAGCCACTTCAACCGTATAGTCATCGGTTAGATGGCAGCTCCACTTCCTGAGGGTGTCTGCATTTTCAGAAACTAAAAGAATGATCGGATTATCCATAATTTGCGGTGATGTTATTCTTGGTTTTTAGGAAAAAACGAATATCTTTTTCAAAAAATACTGTTAAAGATTGCGCAGACGGTCTAAAAGGACGGCTGTCATTTTTCGGGTAATCCATATCTCACCGGCAAGGACAACCCGAATCGCCTTGAGAATGTGCTGTTCAATGGAGTGGTGGGCCAGATAGCCATTTGCTCCTGATAGTAAACAATTTAAAATTTGTTCTTGGGAGAGCTTGTTGCCAAGCACAATGATTTTGCTGTCTGGAGATTTTTGGAATAAAAAACTGATAAGATCTGTTGTGTCCTGACCGCTAATTTGGTAATCAAGCAATATCATGTCAGGTTGAAGTTCAGCCGTATAATGCAAAGCGACTATTTCATCATGATGAGTGACGATTTGATCATTGACTTCAGTATTTTCGTGTTTAAGAAAGCGTTCTGTGAGCTTTTTTTTCTCAATAACCTGAATCTTAATCGCCATAAAGTTAACCAAAGGAAGAATGTTGAATTTACTTCAAACAAGTTTAATTCAAAATGTGATTTTTACAATTGTACCAACGGACATTTAATGAGCTGCTGTTATTGAAAGGTAACGAAGGAACATTGGAGGATAAATAATTTCTGATGAGTGAAGTGCGCAGTTTAACATACGTAAGGGTGGCTTATAATTGCAGACAAATTATTTGGGTGGGAATTTTTGCATGTGTTTTTATAGGTTTAAATGGTTGTTCAAAAGTCGGTCAATTTGATTTTATTAATGATTCTCCGGAAATCAATAATGCTCCCGGTGTAAATATTGCAAAAGGAGTAGAAATTGCCAACATTGCAAAGCAATATTTAGGCGTCTCTTACGTTTATGGTGGGCATAATCCTTCCGGGTTTGATTGTAGTGGACTGGTTCTGTATTCCCATCAGAAAGTTGGAATTGATGTGCCTCGAACGGCACATTTACAGTATGAGGCTGCCCGGGAAATTTCTGCATCAGAAATGCACCAGGGTGATGTCATCTTTTTCCGGTTAGGGCTTTGGAAAGCCTCTCATGTCGGTATTTATGTTGGAAATGGAAGGTTTATCCATGCGCCAAGCTCGGGGAAAAAAGTGACACTCGCGAGTTTATCTAATCCGTACTGGCGAAACCGAATAGTAAAAATAGGTCGGTTTTATCGTTAATAGCTGGGTTATCGCAAAGGCGCGATCTTACTATTGGCGCGAAAATTGCGATAATCATTCAAAACCATATCGTGATCAAAAGCTAATTGCTGAGGTAGTTTCGCTATGCTAAAAACTTTGCAGTGCTTAGCATCATCTGCTGCTTTTGGTGCGCCTCGTGCCTCTGCAATGTAGACGGCTGTTACTGTGTGATTTCGCGGATCACGAGTTGGGTTGGAATAAAGACCTAATAGTGTCTTTAGATTAACATCAAGACAAACTTCTTCTTTAGCTTCACGAATAGCTGCGTGCTCAATTGTTTCTCCGATGTCTACAAAACCTCCTGGAATAGCCCAGCCATAGGGTGGCTTAGCACGTTCAATTAAGACAATAGGTTGTTCAGGCTGGTCAGCTAATTCAATAATTATGTCAGCAGCAAGTAATGGCGTTACTGGTTTAGGCATGATGAGATTTTATTGATAGATTAATTTTAATCAGCAAGGTGGGGTAATTTTTTAAGATCAGCTTGTCTTTCGAATAGCTGACCAGCGGCAATTGCTATTAGGCAGTATGCGGCAAAATAGTAAAAGCCGGGACCGAGTTCAGCGTTCATTTGTACGGTATCAATTGAATCTTCATTTGCATTTATGGCTAAAAAGGCAACGATAATGGCCATCATAAATACATCTGACATAGACCATTTACTAAGCAGGCTGCTGATTTTTAACATCAGGTTCTTGTCTTCAGGTGCACGAAGCAAAAATGATGTCAGGGTAAGAATGATTTTAGTTAAAGGGATGATGACACCAAATAGCCCGATCAGAAGGCCGACAATTTCATGATCATGGGAAATCAGTTCGTTCATTGTTTGTAGTAAGCTTCGGGTAGATTCAAAAACCACAACATCTCCCTCGATTTGTAATTGCTGCAAAACTGATTGCAGCATATTTTGTACGAAATTATTGTTTTGATCAGGAGGGAAAAGGGATGTTGTGGCAAGGCCGAGCATTTCCTGTTTGTCGACAGTGGCTGTAATAGTGATCAGTGGTTGCGTTAACCCGGGAATTAAAAAAATAATTGCAAGGATAAAAAGGGATGCGGGGAGGTATTTTTTCATAGAAAAGTTATCGGCTGAAAATGTCTATACATTATAACGTGTTGGGTTAAAAGTCTCTATCCGTGAGTGAAAATGGTGGGCAACCCTTGAAAGTTAGTTAATTATGATATATGATCATTTATATATCAATATTTAGTATTATTATATGCAGCCATCCCGTTTTTTTAAATGCTTGTCTGATGAGACTCGTTTGCGATGTGTCACCTTGTTGCAAAAAGAAGGAAGACTATGTGTTTGTGAACTGACTGCTGCGCTGGATTTATCGCAACCTAAAATTTCACGACATCTTGCTTCCTTACGGCAATGCAATGTGTTGGTCGATAGTCGTGAGGGGCAGTGGGTTTTTTATCAGATAAACCCTGATTTACCAATATGGGCACATCCAATTTTGGATGATGCGCTTGCCGCTGTCGAGAAAAATGGGCAGCTACATAAGGATTTGCAACGACTGAATCAAATGTCAGATAGACCTGAAGCTGCAGGCTGCTGTTGATATATTTTCACAATAAATATACGTTTATACATATAACAATATAGGTATCCACATGAAAAGACTCCATATTCATCTTTCCGTTGCAAATTTGAAGGAAAGTATCGAATTTTATAATACCTTATTTAATAGTCAGCCAAATGTACAGCATGATGATTATGCTAAATGGATGTTGGATGATCCCAAAGTGAATTTTGCTATTTCGACACGGGCAGCTAAAACAGGGTTGGATCATCTTGGTTTCCAGGTGGATGATGAGCGGGAGCTAGGAGAATTAAAAAAATGCTTGGATGCGACTCAAGGATCTGTTGAAACACAGGAAGATGCTGCTTGTTGTTATTCCCGATCAAACAAACACTGGATTACTGATCCACAGGGCATTGCCTGGGAATCATTTCATACGCTTTCTGGTATTCCAACCTTTAATGATGAATCGGCATCTTCAGATGGAGAAAATCCTTTTGCATGTCGTCCAGTTGATAATTCAGGTTCTACCTGCTGTGGCGATTAAGGGAACTAGATATTAAAGCGAAATTATTTTAAAGAGAAATAGATAATGATCAATGTACTAGTTTTATGCACCGGAAATTCCTGTCGTAGTGTATTAGGGGAGGCTTTACTCAATCATTTAGGTAAGGGCCGAATTAAGGCGTTCTCTGCGGGCAGCCACCCTGTTGGCAAAGTGAATCCTGGAGCTTTGGCAACATTACAACGCCATGGTTTACCTGTTGATGGATATAAAAGCCAATCCTGGGATGAATTTGCAGGGCAGCCGATGGATATTGTTATCACTGTTTGTGATAATGCAGCAGGTGAAACTTGTCCCGTTTATCTGAATAGGGCGGTACGGGCGCATTGGGGGTTGCCCGATCCTGCTCATGTTGAGGGAACTGAAAAACAAATTGAGGCTGCTTTTGAAGAGACTTATCATGCACTGGAACAGCGGATTAATAAAATGTTGGCGTTGCCGCTTGAGAAAATGTCAGAGCAAGAGCTGGCTGAAAAATTGAATGAAATAGGCAGGCAAGCCGATTAATTTGGAGGATTAAAGATGTCATCAAGTGCTGCCACGGTATCTGAGGAACCAAAGCAATTAAGTATTTTTGAGCGTTATTTATCCATTTGGGTTGCCCTATGCATGCTGATTGGCATTGTTTTGGGGAAGCAGTTGCCTGAGTTGACACAAACCTTGCGCAAAATGGAATTTGGTCAAAGTAGTCATATAAACTTACCTATTGCAATCTTGATCTGGTTAATGATTTATCCGATGATGCTGAAAATTGACTTTTCCAGCATTATTAATGTCCGAAAAAGGCCACGTGGAATTTTAATTACTTTATTTGTTAACTGGTTGGTTAAGCCATTTTCTATGGCAGTGATTGCCTGGGTGTTTTTTAAACACTTATGGCTGCCTTTTATTGGCGCTGAATTGGCAGATCAGTATATTGCCGGTTGTATTATCCTGGCCGCAGCGCCATGCACCGCAATGGTTTTTGTCTGGTCATATCTAACTAATGGTGATCCGGCTTATACATTGGTACAAGTGTCGCTTAACGACTTAATCATGCTGATTCTTTTTGCACCTATTGTTGCGTTTTTGATCAATGGCGCTAGCGATTTGGTGGTTCCTTATGATGTATTGATATACAGTGTAATTGCATTCATTGTTATACCATTGGCTTTAGGCGGTATTAGCCGTTTGCTATTAATCAAGTTAAAGAGTGCTGACTGGTTTGAAAATCGTTTTGTGGCCTTTTTTCATCCCGTTACTGTAATCTCTTTATTGATAACATTGATACTGATTTTCGCTTTTCAAGCAGACAATATAACGGGCAAGTTTTTTCATGTTGCACTGATTGCTGTTCCAATTTTAATTCAGGTTTATTTTAATTCCTCTTTGGCATATGGCTTAATGAAATGGTTTAAAGTACCTTTTAATGTTGCTGCACCTGGAGCACTAATTGGGGCCAGTAATTTCTTTGAGCTTGCGGTTGCAACTGCTATCGCATTATATGGCCCGGAATCCGGTGCGGCATTGGCGACAGTTGTTGGGGTGCTAGTAGAAGTGCCGGTAATGTTGTCAGTGGTCCGTTTTTGTAATCGGACCAGGGATTGGTTTCCCTCTTCAGAATAATCAGTAACTATTCAGCGTATTTGTAGATTCAATATCAGTGACTTATTCCAGAAGACGCCGTAAATACGTCCCTGTAGGCTTGGTTGTGTCATCCATGATACAAACACTTGGAAACACTTCTTCCATAAGCCACTGATATTGATTGATTTTGGCTAAATTAAATATGCTGAATAGTTGCAATAATCTTAATGCAAAGCTCAAAATCGAGCATTCCCGTCTATACTTTAAAGAATCGACTGCTAAAAATCCTGCATTAGCCGTGATTCTCTGGCAAGTGGATTAAGCTGAGGCCAAACTTGATCACAGCATAAATTTCAAGTACAGCTCCGAAATATGACAAAGGCCCTGTCGAAAACATCACTAAAAAAGTGAATTAAGACAAACGGTGAAAAAATCACAGCGCATTCAAATAATTGTTGATCTCAAAGCTGACCAAGAACAAAAAGCCCTTCAAGCATTAGGAGATGTTCAGCGGCGGCATCAGGAAATGCAGGATCAAATTAAGCATTTGACCAGCTATCGGCAGGAATATCTGGATAAATTCAATGCTCTGGGTGATGTCGGAATGAATATTCATCAGCTTCAGGAGTTTCGTGCATTTGTTCAGAAACTGGATGCTGCAATTGCCGGACAAAAACAGAGTTTGCAGGCGGTTGCTGATGAGTTGCTTGAAAAACGCAAGATCTGGATGCAAGCCAATCAAAAAACTCAAAGTTTACAAAAAGTACATGATACCGCTTTCCAGGCTGAGCAGGCACAAGTGGAAAAGCAAGAACAAAAAGAACAAGATGAACGAGCCTCGAGGTCGGGGCGCGGCAATGGCATAGATAATGCTTGAAGGGAAGCATTAACAAAGTCGCATTCTGGAGAACGACAATGACACAAGATGTATCCAATTTGGTATCTTTATTTTCTGGTGTTGGCGGGCTGGAAGGCTTGCAGATCACTGAAACAGGTGAATTAGGCGCGACCGAAGGCTTTTCAGAGGCATTGATGGAACAGATCAAGCTTTTGCAGGAGCAGGGAGAGTTGCCGGAAAACCTGGAAGGTTTGACTGAATTACAGAATCTTTCAAGCACTAATGAAGGTGGTAAGCTGCAAGAATTTGCCGGTTTATTGAATAATTTCGGCAAGCAGGACACATCGCCAGTGGATTCGGGTAACAAGTTGCCGCAGACAGGTGAGCTGGAAAAACTAATCAATATTGATGAAGCTATTGATAGCTTGCAAGGTGTGATGCAGCAAATTGCGGAGGTTACTGATGTCGTTGAAGAGACTGCCGCAGGAGTTGGTGATGCAATAGAGCAATTTGTTGAATATTTAAAGGGAGATGATCAATCCGAAAGGATCAAGGAACAACAAGAGCAGGTGATTGCGTCAATTAATATGGCTGCACCAGCTAATATTCCCGCTGAACCCAATAAGACACCTAATGAAGATACATTGCTGAGTGCAGAGTCGTTGGTTCAGGACAAGTCTTTGCTCAGTAATACCGTTTCTGACAAAAAAAATGTTCAGCAGGTTTTTTCCAAAGAATTTGAGAAGCTTTCTTCCACTTCTTCGATAGTTGGAACACCCGCAGTTTCAACAGGAAAGCAAGCTGAATCAATTCCAGCGGTTACCGATCCAAGCCAGGAATTTCTGGATGATATGCTCAAAAGTGAACAAGGCATGTATAAACCAGGACAGGAAGCTGTCGCATTGGAAAAATTGAAAGAAGATTCATTCAATGTGGGCGGCGCCAGCGGTTCGGAAAAATCAGTTATTACTAACAATATTAGTCCTGATATTTCTATTTTAAATAGACAAGTGGCAAGTATGCCTACTGCTACGAAAGCAGAAATACCGGCTATGACGCAACCATTCAATCATCCGGAATGGCAAAATGAATTCAGCGAACGGATAGTATGGATGAATAATAAGTCTATTTCGGCAGCCGAATTGAAAATTAATCCCCAACATTTGGGGCCAGTTTCCATACGAATTGACATGAATCAGGATCAGGCAACCATTGGGTTTACGGCACAACATGCTTCGGTTCGGGAAGCCATTGAAGCGGCTATTCCGAAGCTTAGGGAAATGCTCAGCGGACAGCAACTAAATCTTGCAGAGGTTAATATTTCTCAGCATGATTTTTCAGAACAGCGACAACAGGCACAAAATTTTTTCCAGGGAGGGCAGAAACAAAACAATCCACAGGGGGAAGCTTTTACCTTAGAAGAAAATAATCGTGAAGCGATAGAAACAGCCCTTGATTTGACCGAAGAAATTGAGCGTGGTCGTGCTGTGGCAAGTAATGGTTTGTTGAACACCTATGTTTAAGTTCGGGGAAACATTCAATATCAGTAACTTATGGAAGAAGTATAGGTTGAGTAGTTACAAGTTCGGTTAAAATTTGCGTTATTTGTTTAAATTTCGGCGATTAATCGCATAACCAATGATTTTTTTTGTGAATGGCATCATTAGCATGCCGGGCAAACGGTTTACCTGGTTGGGATCACGGTATTTATGAATGCCGATAGTCATGCCTTGATGTCCTGCCTGAGGTTGATTCTGATAAGTACCAAATAAAAAATCCCACCAGCTCAGATTAAAACCAAAATTACTGTTTGCTTCATTTTCCTCAACGGAATGGTGAACACGGTGCATATCCGGGGTGACAAGAAAACAGCGTAAAAACTTATCAATACCTGCGGGTAATTTAATGTTGCCATGATTGAACATTGAAGTGGCATTCAGTAAAACTTCAAAAATGATGACCGAAATCAGGGGCGGACCTAATAAGAGAATGGCAGCAAATTTGATGAGTATCGATAAAATAATTTCCAGAGTATGGAATCGGGCGCCAGTGGTAACATCATAGTCCAGATCTGCATGGTGAACCCGATGCAGTCGCCAAAACAAAGGAACAGCATGCATCATCACATGTTGTAAATAGATTACAAGATCCATGACGATAACTGCCATAATGACCGAGAGCCAAAATGGCGGTTGATAATAATTCAATAGCCCCCATTTATGTTCCGAAGCAAAAGCGGCGACTCCTAAAGCCGCAGCAGGAAATAGCAGGCGTATTACCAGGTTATTGAAAAAAATTAACGCCAGATTATTTACCCAGCGCAATGATTTGGAAATTGTTAATTTGCGCCGCGGCATCAAATATTCCCATAGTGCAATGAGCGCAAAGATGCCGAAGAAAAAACCCAGACGAATGGGCAGTTCATTGTTTAGCAGCCAATCATTTTCATTCATGTCAACATACACTTGCTATTTTGTGTGGTGAAGAGGTTGTATAGTCAAGGATTTTTCAGTGCATCTGGTTTTTCAGCCATTTTTTCTTCGGCATGGGAAACAAACGGAACGCCAGGACCACCAGTCGTTGGAGCCATACAGCAATAGCAATTAAATGTTTTAGAGCCACCAGCCAAAACAGAAGCTTGACGGAATCCTTTTTGAATCAAAATACGGTAGGCCAGGTAGCTTCGAAAACCAACGCGGCAGTAAATATAAACAGGTTGATCTTTGTTGATTTCATTCAGTCGGGTTCGTAATTGTCCCAGGGGAATATTGATGGCGCCGGGGATATGCCAGCTTGAAAATTCTTTCTTACCACGAACATCAAGTAGAGTGCCGGCAGCGGTTTTATCAGGAAAATCCTCTGCGTACCATAAGTCAAGATCGCCACGAAGAAAGTTACTGGCGATAAACCCGGCCATATTGGCCGGGTCTTTTGCAGAACCATAGGGGGGCGCATAAGCCAGCTCCAGATGTTCCAGATCAAAAACAGTCATTTTTGCACGAATTGCAGTTGCAAAAACATCAATTCGTTTGTCAACGCCATCATAGCCAGCTATTTGCGCGCCAAGAATCAAACCCGTTTTAGGCTGGAAAAGCAGTTTAATGTGCATTGGGGCAGTTCCCGGGTAATACCCAGCATGTCCGGAGGGATGGAGATAAATTTTATGAAATGGCCGATTAATCCGTTGTAAGGTTTTTTCTGATGCCCCGGTTGAACCGGCTGTCATATCAAATATCTTCACAACCGCAGTACCTTGGGTGGATTGATATTCACTTTTATAGCCAAAAATATTATCCGCAACAATACGGCCTTGCCGGTTGGCTGGCCCTGCCAGTGGTACTTGAGTCGGTTCGCCGGTAACGAAATCAGTAACCTCTACCATATCGCCTGCGGCATAAATATCAGGGTCAGAAGTTTGCATTTGATTATTTACTTTAATTCCGCCTCTGTTGCCGGTTTCAAGTCCGGCATTAACGGCAAGATGAGAAGCTGGTTTTACGCCAATTGCCAATACAACAAGGTCTGCGAGTAATGCTTCGCCATTATCGAGAATGACGTTTACTTTGCCGTTATTATCAATAAATTCTTTAGCAGCTTGGCCTAAATGAAGTTGCACGCCCTTGTTTTTCATGTGATTACCTAAATCACAGGCTATCTCACTATCCAGAGGAGGCATTAATTGATTTTGCAGTTCAACCAAATTGACTTCTATATTTCGATGACGAAAAGCTTCGGCGACTTCGATGCCAATAAATCCACCACCAATAACAACAGCTTTCTGGGCACCTGAGTCCACTTCACGGATGATAGCATCCATGTCAGGAATATTTCGTAGCGTAAAAATTTTTGGATGATTAATCCCGGGGATTGGCGGCCTTAGTGGTTCTGCGCCTTGGCAAAGCACTAATTTGTCATAATTTTCTGTGTAGATTTGATTGTTTTTCAGATTAGTGACGGCAACTTGCTTGGATTTTCTGTCAATTTCAGTAACTTCATGATTGGTTCTGACTTCAATATTAAGCGTTTCTTTCAGGGTCTCAGGCGTTTGTAAAAGTAGTGCATCGCGTTCTTTGATTTCGCCACCAATATGATAGGGTAAACCGCAATTGGCAAAAGAAATGAAAGTATCTTTTTCCAGAACGACAATTTCCGCCTCTTCATTTAATCTTCTGGCGCGAGCTGCCATTGATGCACCCGCTGCGACTCCCCCAACAATAACTATTTTCACAATAAACTCCTGTTTTTTGGTAGAAAAATAACCCTGAAGTGTTTTTAAAACGTGGTGTTCGAAAGGTAGCGATTTACCTAAGCATTCATTCAATAGGCTATTGTCTATTTTTAGACTGCCATCTGCAATGATATTTTTCAGAATATAAGAACATAATAAAATAATTTTGAGTGCCTTGATTTATTCAAGAAAGCCCATATCAAAGTAACTGTTACAACAAAGAAATAAAAACAAGAAAGCTGGGAAATCAATAATTTTCCCATTTTTTTAAAAATATTTATAAAGAGGGTGAGTTATGAGTGAAATTACAGAAAATCAAATTGATGAAAAAACACAGTCGCTAAAAAAATTAGCGGCGACGGTATATTTAATGCAGGTGTTGGCTTTTGCTTTTGCAGGGATACCATTGTTTATTGGCCTTGCCATTAACTTTATAAAAAGAGCCGATGTTGCAGGAACCTGGGTGGAATCCCACTTCAACTGGCAAGTGAACAGTACTGTTATTTTATTAGCCGGTTTGGCTGTCTATGGATTTACCTGGGCGACACCTTTTGGATTGTTCGTTTTGTTGCCGGTGATCGTTTTGTATATCTATCGGCTGGTGATTGGCTGGAATGCATTAAATTCCAATAAGCCGGTAAAAGGTGAAAAAATTTAATCAGCTTGAGGAGAGCCACATTCTTGAAGTCATCAGGAATGTGGCATTATTGTTAGTGTTTGCATTGACGATATTTAGTCAAAAGGCCCAGCTCGCTTAAAAACAGGTAAAAGCTTGCAGGGATGGGTACATTGCTAACTACATTCGCTTCGATATGATATCTGATTCTATGGGTGGAGTCAGAGTCTGACTGAATAACATAAAGACCGCTCGCTTCATCCAGCATGAAATTACCATCTCCATACAATGAAAGATTTTCACCATCAAAAAACTGAGTTTTTGGATTGAAAAGTATTCGGGGAAGGTCATTTGAGTAGAGCATGCACAACTTAAAGATTTATTCCAATAGTCATCGCGAACAGATTGTGAAGAAACCCAGAAAAAATCTGGGTTTAAAGCAATATTTTGTTGTCTTTTTTCATTGCCTTATAGATATTTGACCGTGATTGGGCAGACGATATCGTAAAAAAAACTGACATTGTTCAACTGAGTCTGAACGTTTTTGATATTCAGGGTGACTAAGATAATTGTAAGGAAACATTGAGACAAACGACTTATAATCAGTTTTGGTTTTCCAGGAAAATAGAAAATCAAGACAATATTAATAACTATTGAGGATAAAACATGAAAGACAACACTAAAACATCATTGGCTCTGGCCATTGGAACGACTTTTATATCTGGTCTAGGCGCAACAACTGCAATTGCGGATACAAACACCAATTCAGATCCATTTGCTATGACAGAATTATCAGATGGGTATATGAATCTGGTAGAAGCAGGCACTGATGAAAGCGGTATGATGAAAATGAAAGATGGCGCCTGTGGTGAAGGCAAATGTGGCGGTAAAATGAAAGCGGCAGGAAAGGCAATGGAAGGGAAGTGTGCTGGTAATAAGCCTGGTGCAGCCGCAAAAGACAAGGCAATGGAAGGCAAATGTGGCGACAAAATGAAAAAGGCGGGTAAAGCAATGGAAGGAAAATGTGGTGACAAAATGAAATCGAAATAGGTTGAATAGAGGGTTAAAGGGATGTAACCCTAACATGATTTATAAGGCATAATTTTTTTGCGATTACGGGTTATACTTCAAGCCTGCTTTAGTAAATTATTTTTATATGCCTTCAAAAACTGAGAAGCCGGAAGATTGGCTGGATGATTATGGCGACATGCTTTATTGTTACGCTTTATTACGCGTTAGATCAGAAGCAACAGCTGAAGATCTTGTGCAGGAGACCTTGCTGGCAGGGTTCCAGGGATTTGAAAAATTTAGCGGAAAATCTTCAGTCAGGACCTGGTTAATGGGAATTTTAAAGCATAAAATTATCGATTTTTTCAGAAAAAACCGTCATGAACAAACTTTACTCAAAGAATCGGATCTCGGGGAAGATTTGTTAGCTCATCAATTTGATCAACGAGGGCATTGGAGTATTGAGTTGCTTGAATGGAAAACTCCGGATCAACACCTAAGCAATAAACAATTTCAACAAATTTTTCAACAGTGCTTGTCCAGATTGCCTCAAAGGATGCTGGATCTATTCATGCTGCGCACAATTGATGGTGTTTCGAGTGAAGATTGTTGTGATATTTTGGGGTTCGACTCCAATAATCAACTGTGGGTAACATTATCCCGGACACGAATGAGACTGCGGCAATGTTTAGAAATCAAATGGTTCAGCAATAGTTAAATTGATATGCTTAGCTGCAAGCAAACAATTGAATTGGGGTCAAAAAATTTAGATACTGTTCTTGCTTGGCATCAACGATTAGAAATGAAGTTGCATTTGATGGTTTGCCATAATTGTCGTCGATATATTAAACATTTGAGGTTTTTGCAGAAAGTTATTGTTTCAATAGACAAACAGGATTCCAATATCCATTTGTCAGAGCAGGCAAGAGAACGTATTAGGAAAAAAATTTTTTCTAAATGAACAGTTCAGGAGAGAAATATGTCAGATATTTTTGAAGGTAGCGGAAATTGTTTGTGTGGCTCGGTTCGTTTCACGGCAAAAAACGTGAGTAAAAATATAGGCGCATGCCATTGCAGTATCTGCAGGAAATGGGGTGGCGGGCCATTAATGGCAGTTGATTGTGGCACTGATGTTTCATTTGATGGAGAACAAAACATTTCTGTATTTAATTCATCCGAGTGGGCTGAACGTGGTTTTTGTAACAAATGTGGCAGTCACCTTTTTTACAGATTGAAAGAAAGCAATCAGTACATTGTTCCAGTTGGGTTATTCGATGACGATAAAATGTTTGTTTTTGATCATCAAGTGTTTATTGAGGAAAAACCTTCATTTTACTGTTTTGCAAATAAAACAAAGGAAATGACTGGGGAAGAATTATTCGCTAATTATGCACCTCCTTCCGAGTAGGTATATTTTTTTAGTTTATGGCAATCAGCGTCTTTGATATTTTCAAAATAGGCATTGGGCCTTCCAGCTCTCATACAGTTGGCCCGATGCGGGCTGCATTACTATTTGCGAAGAAGCTGGAACAAAAACGTGTAATTGATAAAGTCAATTCACTGTCGATTGAGTTCTATGGTTCATTGGGTGCAACCGGGCGCGGGCATGGAACCGATAAAGCAGTCATGCTAGGGCTTGAGGGAGAGACTCCGCAAGATATTGATCCAGATAAAATTGAGAAAAAACTGGCCGTTGTTCGGGATAATGGCTGTATTCGGATTTTAAAAAAATTTCCAGTTCAGTTTAATGAGAAACAAGATTTACATTTTTATCGTAAATCATTGCCTCAACATGCAAATGGCATGCGCTTTATTGCTCAAGATGCTGACGATAGAATGATTATGCAGCAGGAGTACTATTCGGTGGGAGGCGGTTTCGTTGTTGTTGGGAATAATATTCAGAAAAGTTCACCTTATGAACATGAGGGGTGTTTGCCATATCCATTTCATAATTCGGATGAATTACTTAAGCTTTGTATGTTCCACAGGCGTTCAATATGGGACATTATGTTTGAAAATGAAAAAGCGTGGTTAAGTCAAAAGGAAATCAGGCGTGATTTACTACACATCTGGGATGTGATGCAAGCATGCGTACAGAGAGGGCTACGAGAACAGGGTGTTTTGCCCGGTGGCATGAAAGTAAAACGAAGAGCGGCAGACTTGTATCGTCAGCTTAATGCTGAATCAGGGGCTGACTCCCCGATGGGTTGTCTCGACTGGGTAAATTTATATGCCTTGGCTGTCAGTGAAGAAAATGCAGCCGGCGGTCGCGTGGTAACAGCGCCAACCAATGGTGCAGCTGGCATTATCCCTTCAGTACTGCACTATTACTGGGAATTTTGTAAGGGCGCTGATGAGGACGGTATTATCCGGTTTTTATTGACAGCAGGAGCAATTGGCATCTTGTATAAAAAGAATGCCTCAATATCCGGTGCCGAGGTAGGCTGTCAGGGTGAAGTTGGTATAGCCTGCTCCATGGCAGCTGGCGCTTTGGCGGAAGTTCTTGGTGGGACGCCTGAGCAGGTTGAAAATGCGGCAGAAATTGGTATGGAGCATAATCTGGGTTTAACCTGTGATCCGATAGGTGGATTGGTTCAGGTTCCGTGCATTGAGCGAAATGCCATGGGGGCAGTAAAAGCAATTAATGCAGCTCAAATGGCGCTTAGAGGCGATGGAACTCATATTGTTTCTCTGGATCAAGTGATAAAAACCATGCGTCAGACAGGTGCCGATATGAAAAGTAAATATAAGGAAACATCCCGTGGTGGGTTAGCAGTTAATATTATTGAGTGTTGATTTCCAGTCTTTATTTATTGAAGGAGCTGTTTGTGAATTCTTACAAATTAGATTAATACAATTGCTGTTTGACCTCATTCCAATCTATATCAAATGAAAATACATATTGTGGTTCTTGTGCTGCCGCAACGTGCGCCATTCGTTCTTCGGTCAAAGGATGGGTACTGAAAATTTCGGGCATATCACCAGCAACTGAGTTAAGTTGTTTGATGGTTTTGAAAAAAGCAACAAAATGCTGCGGTGAGATGCCAGCGGCTTGCAATATTTTGATTGCTCCATTATCGGCGCGGCGTTCCTGATCACGATCAAAGGCAAGGCTGTCAAGCTGCGAGCTGAGTTCAATCAAGTGCGATAATGCCGAAGTATCGCCCAGGACGATGCCAATTAAGATTCCTAGCCCCGCTTGTCTGACAAGTTTTCTCATGCCATGCCTTTCAATGACATGAGTTAATTCATGGGCCAGTACACCGGCAATTTGTTCCGGTTGCTCGGAGCTGTTAATCAAGCCAGTGGTAACGATGACAAAACCTCCCGGAAAGGCAAAGGCATTGACCATTTCAGCATCAATCACGGCGATTTCATAATTGATTTCAGAATCATCAAATTGATCAATACGATTAACAATTGCTTTTACGGCAGAGATCACCTTGGGGTTTTTTACGTTTTGTTTTCCTAGCAAATAGTTTTCAAAAGCGTAAGAACCTACTTTTTTTTCCCATTCATAGGGAATCATATCAGTAATAAAAGAAGAGGAGTGATTGATCAATAGATAGCCGCAAACAAAAAAACTGAAAATAACAGCCAGATAAAAAGGTATCCGGTTTTTTTCCCGGTGTATTTGCTGTTGTTGCTTTTTTTGAAGTGCTTGTAGTTGTGTTTTGACAGCAGCAGGGAGGTGAGTCGTTAATAATAACGAAATTAGCGTCGGCTCGTGGCTAAGCAAAGCATGGTTTACACCGTCTGTTGCCCAGCTTATTTGCAGAGTCGTTTCAGGGTCACCGATTAGTTTCAGTTCTTTGTTTTGCAGAGTAATATCTGCAATGTCCGTGTTTTCGTTCCCTATTACGATGGAACCATGAGAGGAAATGGTAAAGTGAACACTACCTTTTTCATGACCTGAAAAATAAATGCCTTGAAATTGAGTTGCTGAATTCATTAAATATCTGATTTACTGATGGAAATAATCCTGTATTAAAGCTTTAGCAGAATGCCGAGTATGTGCGCTGGTATTTAACGGACATACTCTGGAATTTTTTTCCTGCATCTAAAGGTTGTTTGCAAAATTTCGGGATTTATCTGGTCGGCATAAATTGGCGAATCCAGGATCCAAAACCCGGTGAGTTACGCGTCTGGATATAGACCTCGCCAGGCCCTTGAAATCTACAGACCAGGCCTTCGCCACTGGTAAAGCTGGAAACCCAGCCTCTCGAAGCTTTTTCAATCTTATAATTTGCATTTGCGCTCCAGCAGACCATATGGCTATTGTCAATAACTCTTGTTTCTCCGGGAGCGAGTGTGATTTTATGGATTCCTCCGTAAGTGCTGATGGCAATTTTGCCTTTACCGCTGACACGCATGACAAAAAATCCTTCGCCAGAAAACAAGCCCTTGGTCAGGTTTTGGGCTTTGGTCGAAATTTCAATGCCTTCTTCGGCAGCCAAAAAGCCATCTTTTTGCAGCAAATATTCTTCAGAACCATCTAATTCCAGTATCTCGATTTCTCCAGGATAGGCTGAGGCAAGCAAGACTTCGCCTGCACCACGGGAAGCTTTCAATGATTGAAAAAACAGGGTTTCACCGGTCAACAGTTTACGTGTTATGCCGCCGAGTAGCCCACGTTCCATTTTTGAATCGACATCCATCGTGTCTGTCATGGTAATCATGGCTCCAGATTCAGCTTTGATACCTTCACCTTCTGCAAGATTAACTTGAAGGGTTGAAAAAGCCCCAGGATATATAATTTTGAAATTCATAAAATTCTCCTTTTAAACAGAAAAAGTGTAGTTTATTCCAGCAAAAAATTATTATTCCTGGAAATCTGGCAAAGAATTACCTGGAAGCCATTGTTGAGCATATCGGCTAAGGTAAAGAACTGTTAAAATTACAGTTTTCAAGCAAATTACCGAAATAATATAAAAATGAGTGTTAAAACCAAACTAGCGAAAACGGCAATAAAAATGACCCCAAATAAAATAGTCATTTGGGTGGCAAATATAATTTTAAAGGGCATTGCAAAGTTATCAAAATTTATGTTTGACCTTGATACCAGGACAGCTTATGTTCAAGTCACCTTATATGGAGAAACCGAGCCGATTGATGTTTGGTTGGATGGTTTTGCGATTTTGACTGAAGAGGATTCTTACTATCTGATGATTCAACAAGCGAAATCAAACCGTCCCTGGATGGATAACTTACTGGCTCGTATAGCTGGAAAAGCATGGAAAATACCCTTATTACCAAAATATAAAAAACACATCGAATTTCTTGCTGAGTTGTTTAAACCCGTAGAGAATGCACAGGAGCAAGAGGGCATTTAATTAGAAGTTACTCGCTGCTATACTTCGCGCGGCCACGACTGACTGCGGATTTCTAACAACTGAGTTTTTGCCGATAGCTGCGTTACTAAAACAGTTGCGTAGCTTGCTATGCGCCTATTTTAGTGCCTTGCTCTCGACAAAAATCAGTATGCTATTAATTCCGCATCCGTAGCCGAGCGAAGTATAGGAAGTGACTCCACTTACCTTACCCAAAATAGACCAGGAGACAGGATCTTGCGACAATTAAATTTACCGAATTTGTATTTTGCTGCGGTTTTAATACTCCTGATGTATCTGTTATGGATGATGATGCAGCCATTCCTTGGCGCCATCATTTTTGCAGCCATCATAACGGGAAGCATTTATCCACTTTACCGCTTGCTTCTAGATAAAAAACATTTTTCCCGGAAAGGCGGAGCCATCTTTATGTGCTTTCTGGTTATTTTCGTGATTTTTTTTCCAACCATATACATTTCACTTGCCTTATCAAAAGAAGCCATTTCTTTGTATCAAACACTGGCAGCAGGAATCAGTGATGAATCGGTGAACAACTTTTTCTTTGGCGAGGGACATTTTGCTGGGTTTATCAAGAGAGCCAGTTCCATGTTTGGTATAGAAGTGAACCTGAACACTTTCAAAACCGAGGTAGTGGAATTAATACGCAGTTTTTCAGGAATGGCAATTAAAACCATCAACAGCCTGGTCGGAAATATTGTTAATTTTTTGTTTGATTTTGTCATCATGATTTTGGTGATTTATGCTTTGTTGGCCGAAGGTGATCAACTAAAACGTTTCTTACTTGATTTTTCACCACTACCCGAAGAGCAGGAGCAGTTGATCATCGATAAATTTAATCAGATGAATTTTGTAACTCTGGTATGTAATGGTTTAGGCGGATTATTACAGGGTGTTCTTGCCGGAATCGGTTTTTGGTTTGCAGGTATCAACCTGGTAGTTTTGTGGACAACCGTAATGATTATTTTGGCTTTTATTCCATTACTCGGAATATCAATTATTTATATTCCTGCTTGTATTTACCTGGCCATTACCGGCGAAACAATGACAAGTATTATTTTGTTTGTATACTGTTCACTATTAGCATTCCTCACTGAAAACTGGTTCAAGCCATTATTTATCGGTACAAGAATTCAGATTAACTCACTCTTTGTGCTGTTTACTATCATTGGAGGAATGACCGTTTTTGGTTTCGGTGGAATATTTTACGGACCGGTTATTGCTATTTTATTTCTCACCATGGTCGAGTTGTATCATGAGTTTTATTCGCCTAATACATCGGGATTGGCAGAAAAGTAGCCTATCTGACGTAGCCAATAACCGAAATAAAATGACTCACAGAACCCACCAAAACAAACAAATGCCATATTCCATGTGCATGGCGGAGTTTGTTTAAATCATCCAGCACATAAAAAACTATGCCTACCGTATAAGCGATACCTCCAGCCGTAAGCCAGATCATGCCTGGTTGTTCTATTGCCAACATCAGGTTGGAATATTCCAGCGTACAAACCCAACCCATCAGGATGTAAATCGGGATTTGTAAAATTTCAATACGATTCGGAATAAACAGATCAAGCAAAATACCGATCAGTGCCAGTGCCCAGACAAAAACAAGCATCAGCGGCCCATTGCCATCACCTAGAGAAATCAACATATAAGGCGTATAAGTACCCGCGATCAATAAATAGATTGAAATATGATCCAGTTTTTGAAAAATCTTTTTTAGGTGTGGAGGGTGGAAGCTGTGATACAGCGTGGAAATGGTATAGAGAATGACCAGCGTCAGCCCAAAAATCGTGAACGCGGCGATGACCAAAGGATTTTGTTGTTGGATGCCGACAGTCAATAATGCGCCAAATCCCACCAAGGCAAAAACAGCACCTACCAAATGAGTAATACTGTTGAATTTTTCACCGTAATACATTGAAACGTATGAACCTCCAATGGATTTACAATCTGCAAAGTATCCGTTAACTGTTTCAGTCAATAATATGTGCTCTGGTAATTATATCAATGGTTATCACAGTTAGTTCAAACTGAATTTAAAATTTTGACCTTGTGATTTCAACTGATTGCCCCCATCTAAATAGTTAAGAGCAAGTTCAATTGTTTTTTAATAAAGAGGAGGAATTATTATGGCTACACGCGAATTACCAAAATCCGAATGGCAGAGCTATTTTGATAAAATTTCAAAACAACTGAAAACAACAGCCCAGGCTGAGATTGAAGTGGCAAGCATGAATCTGGGTGATCAAATTGAGGCAGAATGGGTAGCTTTTTACGGCATTACCTATGATCCAAAAGATGATTTGGTCGAATTTGTTTTGGAAGGGCTGGATCATTTAATCAAACAACCCAGTCGGATTTTTGTTGATGAAAATGATGACGGGCTATGTAGTGTTGAGATTGTGGATTCTGAGGAAATCAAGCATATTGCCAGATTTAAAGAAGTGTTGAAATTGCCAGCGGCTTAATCAAAATTATATATACTATTCGCGATTAAGAATGCACATTAACTAGCTGGCGCATTACATTGATTGCGAATATAATAGCGACATGAATGATTACCACCTATCAGACGACGAGATTAAACACCTTGAAGTGTTG
>JALSJK010000159.1 GCA_026989395.1 Methylomonas sp. | reverse complement strand
TTTTGCATGGATAGAGAAATGCCGTCGACTCTGGAAGAACTGTGAAAGGCTCTTGAATTCAAGTTTACACATGGTCGTACTCGCATTTATTAGAATTTTACTGAATAGATCTTGAACAGGCTCTTAGTGTTTCTTGCCAGTCAGATTGCCGGGCAAGTGCCGTAGCAAAAGCTCCGTGGAATGCATCGCCAGCACCGGTGGTATCAACAGCTTGAACCGGAAAAGCAGGGAAACTGCCGGTTGTGTTTCCAGATTTCCAGATCAGTCCTTTATCGCCTAAGGTGATGACAACACAGGGCGCTTTATCAGCTAATTGAGCTAATGCGGTTTGTTCGTCACCGGCAATTTGTTGGGCGAATTTCTCAGAACAAACCAGATAATCCACTTTATCCATCAGTTTTTCCGTGCCGGCGTGTAAGGAGCCAGCATCAAGAACAGTTGGAATTGACAGTTCGCTTACAATTTCGAGCAAGGAAACTGATAGCTCGGGTTGATGACCGTCAAATAAAATAACTTTCGGTAGAGTGCCTGAAAAATCAAGAGAATTTGCAGGTATTGTTTTGGTTGTACCTTTGTAATTGATGAGCGCCCGTTTGCCATCAGGTTTGACCAGGATAACCGATAAAGGAGTCGGTGATGATCCGCGAACAACAAAACGGGTATTAACTTTTTCTTGACTTAGTTCGGACAGATGTTTTTCTCCGTACAGATCGTTTCCCAAAAATCCCGCAAAAGCAGCTTTTAAACCTAGCCGGGAAATACAAACGGCAGCATTGGCAGCAGGACCGCCGCCGCATCCGGTAAAATTGTCCGCAACAATTTTTTCATCGGCTGCGGGATGATAGGGTACAGAGAAAATTAAATCATAGGAGGCATGGCCAACGCATAAAACATCAATAATGGCATGGCTCGTCATAAAACTTTGTCAATTACACTATTTTACGGGCAAAAGAATAGGCTTC
Source organism: Methylomonas sp. (assembly GCA_026989395.1). GTDB lineage: Bacteria > Pseudomonadota > Gammaproteobacteria > Methylococcales > Methylomonadaceae > JALSJK01. The sequence continues at coordinate 41,406 of JALSJK010000159.1, read as the reverse complement.
TCGAAAATCCAGATAGACAGGTTTATCTTGTTCGCTTTTTCTTTCCAGCAGAGATTTTAATAATCCATGTTGTAATTGATATTTGATGTTTCCCACAGCCAGGGGGCCAACGCCCACAGCACTGGATGAATCAGCAGCATGAATGAGTGGTTCACCCTGATCTTTAGCCTTGATACCTGCAATCCCTGGTGGTGGCACAGCATTGACATCACCTGCTACTTTAAGTTGTTTTGCGGTTTTTAAAACATCAGGACTAAGCACCTGGATGCCTGCTTTTGCAGTACAAAAAATAATATCCGCATCGCTGATTAAATCAGTTTTTTGTTGATCCGAACTGGCAACTGCGCCAGTTAAAGACGAGCCGCATAAACGATTGAATTCATCAGCCAGATCAGTAGCTGCTCCCAGAGACAGATGGTCAACAATAACAGTGTCAGCGCCGGCAAGAGAGGCGATGACCCCAGTTGCAACGCCAACTGGCCCAGTACCACCAAAAACAACTGCTTTACAATCTTTTAGTTGTTTACTGTGCTTTTCCTGGAGTTGTTTTTCCACTAAGGCAACCAAAGCGGCGGCTGTGGTGAATGCGCCACTGGGATCGGCAAAAACCGAAATTTCAAATGGGGGAACCATTGCCAATTTACTGGTGTTTAACATGTTCATGGCCAGATTGAGATCTCTGCCGCCAATGAAAATGGCAGTTTTTCTGACTCCTGACGGCCCCCTTGAAAAAATAGCATCCTGAACCAGGCGGTGAATGCTGTCTAACCTGACATTATTGTATGGCACCAACATATCAAAACCAGCATCCAGGGCCATGTTAACATCGAAGGGGCTGTTTTGAGGCATAGGGTCAAACATGTGGAGAATGCTTCTTTTCGCCATTTGAAATTCTCTTTGATTATAGTTGTGTGTTATTGGAAGAAGTGTAACGCCAGGTTAGAATATCTGGGAGGATAACTACAAGTTTTCATGTATCACCGTTGCAAAAACAAGATGCTAGTTATCTCCAGATTGCTTAGTTTTTAGATTTAACGTATTCTCTGGCCAATTCGAACGCATCTTCAAAATTTAAGTAAATAGCTTCATCAGTTTCAATCATTTTTTTCAGTAAACGATTTTGAGCTTGGTATTTAACATTACCAATTGCCAATGCACCGATGCCGACTGCACCACTTTTAGAACCCTCGATCGGTGTGCCATCATGAAAAGGGTCAAGATTGGCAATTCCAGCAGGAGGAACGGCATTGACATCGGCGGCTACTTTTAATTGGGGAGCAGACGCAATCAGTTCTGCGCTTAATAATTCAATACCTGCTGCTCCTGTCGCGAAAACAATATCGGTGGTTTTGATATATTCGCCTTTTTCAGCATCGACACCGGCTTCAATATTGATTTCACCTTTGCCAAATTCCTGATTGCATAAATCAGCAATGCGTTGTGCTTTTTCCAGTTGACGACCGACTAATTTCACATTGGCTCCAGCTTGAGCAGCGATGACGGCGGCGACTTGACCGACTGGACCGGTTCCACCAAGAATCAAAACATTAAGACTTTTTAAAGAAGGGAGATTAAATTTATTAATAATTTCCCGTTCAGCAACGGCAACCATTCCAGCAGCCGTTGTAAAAGCACCACTGGGATCTGCAAAAACGGAAACCTCAAAAGGTGGGACCATGGAATTTTTTGCCGTTTTCAACATGTCCATTGCTTCCTTCGTGTCACGGCCACCGATAAAAATACCGGTGCTTTTTAAGCCTTTGGCACTTCGAGAAAAGATAACATCCTGCACTAATCCTCGAACTTCGCTGGCTTCAACATAAGAATAGGGTATCGGGGCTATCCATCCAGCATCGATTGCCATATTGACATCAAATGGGCTTAAATTTTTTGCAGTGGTCAGCATGTGCAAAACGAATGGTTTTTCCATGGTCAATCTCATATAGGGTTAAAAACCGCTAAGTATAAAGAAATAGCAGCTTAAGAACAATGATTAGGTCAATTTTCAGCAATGAATTAATTGACCTAATGAGGCGTGAATGTTTGACCGGAAGCTTCCTTGGTTCGATAGCCTCCGCGAAGTTTCGATTTTTTTTGTGGTTATCGGCGAATTAAAAATCTTGAAAATAATTAAACAAGAATTTCGATAGCGCCTGGTTGGGTTAGAAAATTAATGGGGCTAGCCGTTATTCCATAAGCGCCAGATTGAAAAATGACTACTAAATCACCAATTTCTGCCTTGGGCAACTCGATTTTATCGGCAAGAATGTCCAGTGGTGTACAAAGTGGGCCGACAATATTAACTGTTTCTTTAATATCAGCCTCCATTTTATTACCGATTGCGGTAGGGTAATTTTTTCTGATGACCTGGCCAAAATTACCTGAAGCAGCTAGATGATGGTGTAAGCCGCCATCACAAACCAAAAAAATCTGGCCGCGTGATATTTTTTTATCGATGATTCGGCAAACGTAGATGCCGGCTTCTCCAACCAGATAACGGCCCAATTCAATAATGACTTCAGCTGATGGGATCTGGTTACGGGCGTTTTGCATGCTTTTTTCTAAAGCTTCGCCAACTGCAACCGTATCAAGTCGTGTGTCGCCTGGGAAATACGGAATACCATAGCCTCCGCCGATATTTAATTTTTCTATTGGAGATGGGCAGTCATCGGCCAGGCGAATGGCTAGAGCGATGCTTTTTTGTTGGGCCTCAATGATAGATTCTGATTTCAGGTTTTGTGAGCCGCTAAAAATATGGAAGCCTTTGAAATGCAAGTTTAATGCTTTGATACGTTTTAAGGTATCAGGAACCTGCTCTTCATCAATACCAAATTGCTTCGGGCCGCCGCCCATTTTCATTCCTGAAGCTTTCAATTCAAAAGCAGGGTTGATGCGAACAGCTACATTGGCGACAATGCCAAGTTGTTCAGATTGGGTTGCCAGTATTTCAAGTTCATTAAATGATTCGACATTAATGGTAATGCCTGCAGCAACGGCTTGTCTGAGTTCTTCAGGTCTTTTTCCGGGGCCCGCCATACTGATGTTTTTTGCAGGCATGGTTGTATCGAGGGCAACTTTCATTTCACCTGCCGAGGCGACATCAAGTCCGTCCGTAATATTGGCCATGTGCTGAACGATAGCAGGCATCGGGTTGGCCTTCATGGCGTAGTGGATTTTCAGGTCTTCCGGCATTGCTTTTCGAAGATCAGCGACTCTTTTGGTCAGTAATTGGCGGTCATAAGCATAGATAGGAGTTTGCCCGGCGCGTTCAGCAACTTGTGTCAGTTCAGTATTGCCAATAACCAAGTTGTTGTTGCGCACTGCAAACTGATCCATGGGCGTATGTTGTGGGATTGTTTTTTTCATATTATTTGAATATGTCTGCAAATTGTTTGGTTAGCAAGCTACGATCAATTTTTCCATTAGGATTTTTGGGGAGATCAGATAATACTTCTATTTTAGCTGGCACCATATAATTAGGCAGTTTGTTTTTGCAAAGATTGATCAGTTCTTGAGTATCAAATTCTGAATCCAACTCGCTACTGACAACCAGCAAAATGGCTTGACCCAATGTTTCATGTTCAATACCTAATGCCACGACTTCTTTTACCAGGCCGGAAGCATAAATGACTTCTTCAATTTCGGTCTGGCTGACTCGATAACCGGAAGTTTTTATCATATCGTCTTTTCGGCCAACAAAATAAAAATAGCCGTCTTCATCAACAGTCACAGTATCACCGGACCAAACCGCAATTTCAGGTATTGGTAAACCTTGAAGTTGACCGGGTGTGGGTTTGAAACGTTCGGCAGTTTTTTCCGGGTCATTCCAGTATCCCAAGGCGACTAATGAGCCGCGGTGAACCAGTTCACCAGGCTCGTGTGGTGCGCAAGCTGATCCATCTTCACGAACCACCATGATTTCGGCATTGGGTATCGCTTTACCCATTGAATTTGGACGTTGTTCCAATTGATCGGGTGGCAGATAAGTTGAACGGAAAGCTTCTGTCAAGCCATACATTAAAAAGAACTCTGCATTTGAAGCATTCTGGCGAATTTTTTCCAGGATGGTTAGCGGCATTTTACCGCCGGAGTTGGTCATGTATCGAAGGTGCTCATTGAGGGACTCAGGCCAGTCAAGCTGTGCAAGCTGCGCCCAGAGCGGTGGAACGGCTGCAAGACCAGTAATTTTCTGATTGACGAGGGCTTTAATGACATCCCTGGGTAATAAATAATCAAGAAGCACGCAGCAGGCGCCTTGCAGCAAGGAACTGGTTAGCTGATTCAATCCATAATCAAAACTAAAGGGTAAAACTGCCAGTAATCGGTCATTGTCCGAAATACTCAAATATTCTGAAACACTTTTGGCTCCCAAGACAATGTTTTGGTGAGACAATACCACACCTTTAGGCTTGCCAGTGCTGCCAGAGGTATAAAGAATGGCGGCCATGTCGGCATCGATGATAACCGGCAATTTTTCAATTTGATTTGCATGGGCTAAATAATCTTGCCAACTGATAATCTGGACTGTTTCCAATGCCGGTTCTGAAGGGACATGATCATCAACCAGTATGATGCTGTGTAAATCAGGACAATCAGGCAAATAGTCAGCAAGACCTTGCAAACGACTTTTTGAAGTAACGAGAATTTGCACATTGCAGTCTTGTAGAATGTGGATCACTTGTGGGGCTTTTAGAACCGGATTGACAGGAACAAAAACACCGCCTGCCATCGTTGTTGCAAAAAAGCTGGTTACAGTTTCAATCTGTTTAGGCAAAAAAACTGCAACGCGTTGTTGCGGTTTTAAGTTTAATCCGGCTAAGGCATGGGCTTGCTTAACAACAAGTTGGTTGAACTGGTTATAATTCCACTGTTGTTTTTTGTGAATTAAAGCAGGTGCATCGGGATTTTTTTCAACTGTCTCCAGAAATAATTGGTGAAATAACGTTGTCATGTCCTTGTTTGTGTGTCTGAAAAAATATTAATGCCAATATTATAGCTTGGATTATTGGGAAAACTGGAACGAATGCCAGGCAAAATTTATTATGAAATGCCCAAAACATACAAAAGCTTACTCATTTTGTGCGTGCAGATTCTGAATTTATGAATTATTTTTCATTTAAATTATTGTTTTGTTTTGTAGTTATTTTCATTTTGGGTGTTGTTTTTTTTAAGGATTTTTCAGAAAACCCACGTCACCTTGAGGATTCTCTGGACGGCAAGGTTATCAATAAACACCCCAGAATTATTTTGCCCGGGCTGAAACCATGGGATGGTCAAGGGGTAGCGCCGATCATGAAACAAAGGATTGCTTGGTTTTCTGAATTAAATTACTCATTTGAATCTCATTGTGAATCGAAACAAATGCTTTTTCTTGTTTCTTGTTGGTTGGCAACGAATGATGATAAGGCGGCAAGAAAGCTGTTGGATTCTATGTCAGATTTTAATTTGGTCTCGCCTGAAGCAGATGATATCGACAGCAATGCCTGGGAATTGGCCCTGGCTTATGACCTTTTCTATTCCTATTTGCTTCAAAAAGATAAACAAAGGCAGGAAATTGAAAAAAAAATTGCTATTGGGTTAATCAAAATTCTAAATATTCTGGATGGAGATTCAGCTTCATTATGGCATGGTCGTTCGAGTCATGCTGCGATGGCCTGGATTTGTGCCATTGTTTTGCCTGCTGATTTTCCGGGAATTCAGCAATTAAGAAAGCGTGCTCAAGGATATTTTCTTGAGGCCATTGAAGCGTTAGCACACACAGAAATCTGGCCGGAAGGATATAACTACTGGATACAAAATCGGGCATTTCCGTTTGCATTGGCAGCAAATGCTTATGTGAATGGTCTTGAAGGAGCCAGAAACAGCCAAAAAATTCTTGAATTAATGAGAACTGTTGGTTTTTGGCATGTCTATGCAACTCGTCCCGATGCTCGCATTGAAGGTTTCGGCGATGAAGGTTCCCGAGTTGATTTAAAAGATGAGACCAAAAGGGTCATTGATTTGATTGTCAGTCTGAGCAGAAATCCAGTACTGGCCGGTTACGCCAATTATTTACAAAAATTGCATGGCTTATCGAGTTATTACCACGGCTATCAATGGGGGCTGCTGCTGTTTTTTGATCCGACGGTTAAATCTGTGGGCGATGGCAGTTTGGTTTCGTTAGCGCCTTTTTTGGATAATGCCAGGCTTTTTGGAAAAAATTCTACTAATTATGCCTATTTTCGGTCTGGCTGGGGGAAAAAAGATACGTTTATCAGTTTCAAGGCCGGTCATTCATTTGCCCATCACGGTCATTACGATGCAGGCCATTTTACTGTTTTTAAAAAGTCGCCTCTGGCTATAAATAGTAGCGTTTATAACCAATATTACTCTGAAAATCGATTAAATTATTCGATTCGAACCGTGGCAAAAAACAGTTTGCTGGTGTTAAGACCCGGAGAGACAGTCCAGCCAAATTGGTTTTTTCTTAACAATGTGGCGGATGGCGGACAAAGAGTGATTCAGCCAACTGGTAGCAGTATTATCAATCTTGACCATTGGTTTAGAAGTTTTAACTCTGGTTTACACTTTGAAGGAGCGTTATTACAAAATTACGCTGTCAAGAAATCTGAGTATCATTATATTTCTACTGATTTAACGGGCGCTTATAACAATACTGTTTTTGATGATAATCGGCAAGGTGGGAAAGTAAAGAAGATAACAAGACAGTTTGTTTATTTTCCCAAGAGTGATCAAATTATCGTTTATGACCAAGTTATCTCAACCAACCCGAAGTTCACTAAAAAATGGTTGCTGCATTCGGTTAATCGACCTCAAGTCAAAGGCTTAAAGATATTGAAAGGCAGTCAGATCAACGGTATTTTGGAAAGCAAACAGTCAACAGCAATAATTCAAAACCAGCAAAGTTATTTGAAAGTTACACGAATTTTGCCAGAGAGATCCGTAATTCGTATGGTTGGCGGCAGAGATTACCGGTATTATGTAGAGAATGACGGCGATGATAGTGATTTAGATGGTAGTAATTTTGAACAAGGTGGTTTCACCAGGCCTTGGTTTGATAATGGACGTTGGCGGCTGGAAATACAGCCATCTATTCCATCACTTGAAGACGAATTTTTAGTGGTTTTATCTGTTTCCACAGATTTACCCTCCCAGGCGTTAATAAAAAAAGTAAGCACGGGCTCCAAAAGTGTCACTGGGTTGGTTATCGAACAAAAGTTAATGCTTTTTGTGCGCAATCCAGAGGCGCAAGAAGTCGCATTCTCTATTCATGATCCAATCAATCAGGTCATGGTTTTCGGTTTAAAAAATAAATGCGAAGTAGAGCTGTTTCATAATTCCAAATCCTGGACAGATTTATCTGAAAATGGAGTTGCTAACTTGTCTCTGGATAACAAATTGGCCGGAAAATTTAAATTAACATTAAATTAGTGAAGATTATCAACTTTTACATTTTGTTTGCATGGTTATTGGGCAGTTTTTGGGTTTCGTTAGCGCCAGCTAAAGACCTGCAATTGCCGGATACGATTGAAAAGCTCAAGCCCAGTATTGTTGCTGTCGGGACTTATATGCCAACCCGCAGTCCACGCGCTCTATTTAGAGGAACGGGATTTGTGGTTGATGATGGCAGTTTGATAATTACCAATGCGCATGTGCTTCCGGAAAAATTAAATCATGAAAAGCTGGAAAAATTAGCGGTTTTTTTCAGAAAGGATAAGCAGAGCAAAATGGCCGTCGTTAAAAAGGTTGCTGTTGATATCCAGCATGATATTGCTATTCTTAAGTTGATAAAAGGCAGGCTACCATCACTGACTTTAGGAGATCCTGAACAGGTTCGAGAAGGCCAGTCAGTTGCTTTTACCGGCTATCCAATCGGAATGATCCTTGGTCTTTACCCTGTAACCCATCGAGGCATTGTTTCGGCTATTACCCCTATGGCGATCCCAATGTTGAAAGCCCGCCAATTAAATGCAAAGTTGATGAGGCGTTTACGACAACCCTACGATGTTTTCCAACTTGATGCGACAGCTTATCCGGGAAACAGTGGCAGTCCGCTTTATGATGCAGAAAATGGCAGGGTAATTGGTGTAATCAACAAAGTTTTCATTAAGGAAAGTAAAGAAGCCGTTTTGTCTAATCCAAGTGGTATAACTTATGCTATTCCAATTCAATATGTTAAAAAATTATTATTGGAAAAAGCTTGGCAGTGATTTTATGGCAGACCTTAGATAGTCTATACTAATGCCACAGGCTTTAACCTGAATCTGTGATTTTAATGCGGGTAACAGGTTTAACTATAAATTAGATTACAAAACTTAATATACTGTTTACGCTGAAAAATGCACTTTTGACATTCTGTAACATACTGAATGAAAATCAATTATTATGAATGTAGTGAGGTATTTTTGACCGTAAACAGTATAAATATTCAGGGAAACAAGTGATAAGAATTTTTCGTCATTATTTATCCAGCGCCTACATGTGGCTGATGATTGTCGAATTTTGCCTGTTCTACAGCGCCATGTATTTTGGCAGTGAGATTCGGTTTTTATGGGATCCGTCCTGGTATACGGATGAAGAAATCTATTTGGCCAGTATTATTTTTTCAACAGTACTGATCCTTAGCTGTGCTGGTCTCGGCTTGTATCGCAGAAGTTTGGCCTGGGATGATTATGAATTGCTGCCAAGGGTTTGTATCAGTTTTTCTGCGGCAATTTTTATTCTGGTTTCTATTTATTATATCTTTCCCGAATTCCAAATGGCGCGGAGTGTTTTGGGCGTTGCTTTGATACTGGCATTTATCGGGATTATGTTGTCTCGCTATTTGTTTTATAAATATGTTAATCTCGAGCGTATCCAAAGAAGGGTTCTGGTTGTCGGTTGTGGAGAAAAGGCCAGTAAACTTGTTGATTTAAATGACAGTTATCTAGTCAGGGGCTTTACGATCGCAGGTTTTGTGCCGATTCAAGATGAAAAATGCAAAGTTGATGCGAAATTTATCATCAATGATAACCAGAAAATCAATGAAACTGCCGATCAACTTAATATTGATGAAATTGTTGTTGCTTTGGATGACAGACGAAAATCCATGCCGACTGATGAATTGCTGGATTGTAAAATGTCCGGTATCCAGATTATGGATTTAATGAGTTTTTATGAGCGTGAACAAGGGCTTATTTATCTTGAGAATCTTTATCCCAGTTGGCTGGTTTTTTCTGACGGTTTCGCGCAAAGTGGCTTGAGAACCATCGGGAAAAGATTTTTTGATATTGTAGCGAGTTCGTTCTTATTACTGGTGACTTGGCCGGTTATGTTGTTGACGGCAATTGCAATTATTTTGGAAAGCGGCAGGAAGGCGCCCATTTTTTATAAACAAGTCAGGGTCGGTGAAAACAACAAGAATTTTAATGTCATCAAATTCAGAAGCATGATTCCTGATGCCGAAAAAAATGGCGCGCAGTGGGCGCAAAAACACGATAATCGAATTACCCGGGTAGGTAAATTCATTCGAATGTGCCGGATTGATGAATTGCCGCAGATTTTTAATGTCCTGGGCGGGCAAATGAGTTTTGTTGGTCCGCGCCCCGAGCGTCCTGAGTTTGTCGAAGGATTCGAGAAACGAATCCCATATTATCGCGAAAGACATCGTGTAAAACCGGGTATAACTGGATGGGCGCAACTTTGTTATCCCTATGGCGCAGATGAATATGACACCATTCAGAAATTGCAATATGACTTGTATTACGTCAAAAATTACAGTTTATTTTTGGATTTGAATATTATGCTTCATACCATAGAGGTTGTACTTTGGGGCAAAGGCGCTAGATAGCTGCTTTTATTGAAAAATTGTATCAACACCCCTGTTTATTTTTTCCCGTATATTGAATGAATTGAATATTTGTGTCACATTGGCGCAATATCCATAACTCTTCGATTATTCTAAAATGTTCGATAATTCTTTTAGCTTTTTAATTCACGGAAATGCAACGGATCATAATGATGGCGCTGCGGCATATATAGAAAAATTTTTATCAATTATTGATAATGTTGTGGCAAATGGACCTGCGGTTTTGATGCCAGAGTTTTTTCCGGGTTTGGCGGTCATGCCAAATATTCATCCTTTAATCGTGCATTTTCCCATTGCTTTTTTAAGTGCTTTTTTTATTCTGGACCTGGTCGCTTCAGTCACAAAAAATGAAAATTGGCGAAATGCTGCGAGTGCCTTGCTATATTTGGGGTTAATTGGGGTTGTTGCGGCCGTTTTAGCTGGTTTTCAAGCCGCTGAGACTTTACCTCATGGAGGCGATATTCATGAAATCATGGAAAGGCATGAGCACTATGGATTAACGGTTGCTTTTTTAACGGCCTTTTTGGCAGTCTGGCGGTTTTTTTCTAAATCAAACTTGAAGGGTATCGCTAGTTTCATTCATTTGTTTATTGCCGGCCTGATCGTATTGATTATGTCACTTGGCGCCGATTTAGGGGGGCTTATGGTCTATGGCCATGGGGCGGGTGTAAAACCTATGATGAATACTAGTTTTCAACATGATCACGATGCTTCTCAAGGCCATCAGCACTAATTGTTCCCGGTTTTTTTCATAAATTCAGTCATTATAAATGACGCGATTACTTCGGGTGTGTTCAGATCAAGAAACTGAATATGCTGGGGAGTCTTTAATTTAACATTGGATGCAATTGCGAAAATGCTCGGGTCGTCAGGAAAGAGCATGGGTTTTTTTAATTCGGGACGAAAAACTTCAATCTTGGGAAAGTTTTCCGCCTTAAATCCTTCAACCAGGATCAAATCAAGTTGAGTTTGGTCTATCATTTTTAGCTGGTCTGATAAACGCGGTTCTTGCGGTTCAATAAAATCGGTGATAATTGCTCGACGATACTTTGACACCAATAGTACTGGTGAAGCACCGGCATTTCTTAGTTTGTAGCTGTCTTTGCCCGGTTTATCAATGTCAAAATTATGATGACTGTGTTTGATTAACCCCGGGCGAAGATTGTTGTTAACCAGAATAGGGATGATTTTTGTCAATAAGGTGGTTTTTCCTGCCCCACTAAATGCGGCAAATCCAAGAACGGGAATTGATGTGTTGAGCATGAAATCTAGATAGATGTTAAAAATGATTTTTATATTTTATGATGCTTAAAATGATTGTGTTGAAAAATAATAGCAGGAAAAATTTTGACTAGACTATTACTCATTGTTTTTATTATCGCTTTATTTTTTGGTGTGCGTTGGTTTCAGAAAGCGCCGCCTGATAAAGTAGCTAGATATGTCAGATCATTAGCTATTTTATTAATTGCAGTGGCGTTGATATTTTTGGGGGTAACAGGAAGGTTGAACTGGGTTTTTGCCGCTAATGGCATTGCTTTTGCCTTTTTAATCAGAATGCTTCCTGTTGCTTTGCGATTGGCCCCAAGCTTACATCGATTGTGGCTGATGATGCGAGGGGTTAAGCAGACCACCAATCAGCAAACAAATTCCAGACCTCATGCAGGGGCGAAAATGGCTTTGGAGGAAGCATATAATATACTTGGCTTAGCCCCAGGAGCAACGAAGCAGCAAGTCATTTCTGCGCATCGAAAACTGATACAAAAAATCCATCCTGACCGAGGTGGAAATGATTATCTTGCCACTAAGATAAACTTGGCCAAAAAAATAATTTTAAATTCTCTGGATTGATGGACAACAAGGCATTCTATCTAGGCGCTATTATATTACTGATCTCACTGGTCAGCGTCGGCTGTTCCTATAAGCCGAATTATGCACCCGTTAAAAGAACAAAATATTCTGTTGTATCAGGGCGGGCAAAGGCTAAATATTACACTGTGAAAAAAGGTGACACGTTGTATTCCATTGGTTTTCGATATGGTTATAGTTATTTACAGCTAGCCAAATGGAATAATATTTCTGCACCCCATAACATATATGTTGGACAAAAAATCAAGTTGTTCGGAGCAAAGAGCAGTCCTAAAAAATCATCAAATAACCTTAAAAAACCCTTAAAAAGGAGACCTGCGTCACATAAACAGACAAAAAAACCGAGAAATACGTCACAAAAAAAACCAACAGTATCAAAGGCTAAAAAAAAGCTGTTAAAGTTTCACTGGCAATGGCCGATACGGGGAAAGCTAGTCAAAACCTTTTCTCAAACTGGCAATAAAGGAATCGATATTGGTGGAAAAATTGGACAGCCAATTAAGGCAGCCGAGGCTGGGAAAGTGGTCTATAGCGGTAATGGATTGGTTGGTTACGGTAATCTATTAATTATTAAGCATAATTATTTGTACTTAAGTGCTTATGCTAATAATCGCCGCCTTTTGGTCAAAGAAGGTCAGGATATCAAGAAAGGCCAAGTCATTGCTGAAATGGGACTAGGGAAAGGTAAGCAAGCGACTTTACACTTTGAAATTCGCAAGAATGGAAAATCTGTAAATCCGCTCAATTATTTACCTTAGTTTAGATGAATTTTTGTCGGTTCTAAACCGGCTTATTTTTTGAGGTGTGTAATGAAAGTGGACGTAATTGAAACTGTTGAGAATGATGTTGCTCTTTTATCTGATGAAATCGTCATAGCTGCTGATCCAGTAGAATTGGTAGAAGAAAAAATCACCCCTGAACCAACCAGCGAAACTCAAGGCGAAAATCATTTTGATGCTACACGAATTTATCTAAATGAATTAGGAAAATCTAAACTGCTAACGGCTGACCAGGAAAAAACCTATGGTTCTCGCGCGCTTAAAGGCGATGATGAAGCACGAAGAATCATGATTGAAAGCAATTTGCGATTAGTTGTAAAGATTTCACGACGTTATTTAAACCGAGGACTTCCTTTACTTGATTTGATTGAAGAAGGTAATTTGGGTTTGATTCGTGCCGTGGAAAAATTCGACCCTGAGCGAGGTTTCAGGTTTTCAACTTATGCCACATGGTGGATCAGGCAGACGATTGAAAGAGCAATTATGAATCAAACCCGGACCATTCGGTTGCCGATTCATATTGTTAAAGAAATGAACGTCTATTTAAAAGCTCAAAAGCATTTGGCCCAAACGATGGATCATGATCCGACTGCAGAAGACATCGCTCAATATCTTGATAAGCCTCTCAAGACAGTTGAGAAAATGCTTAAATTAAATGAACGTGTGACGTCTGTTGATATTCCAGGAGGTAAAGATTTCGACAAACCTTTGCTGGAATCAATTTCTGATGAGGCTGACAGTACCCCAGTTGAGAAACTTCAGGAAGAAGGCATGAAAAACAATATAACTGATTGGTTATATCAGTTGTCAGAAAAACAGCGTGAAGTTATTTGTCGACGTTATGGGTTGTGCGGATATGAGCATTCAACACTGGAGCAGGTGGCAACTGAGTTGGGTGTTACTCGTGAGAGAATTAGACAAATTCAAATGGATGCCCTGAAAAGATTGAAGGAAATTATCGAATTTAACGGGTTTTCATTTGAATCAATTTTCCATTAAGCATCTTTAAATCTAACAGCCGTTTCATTTTCAAGCGGCTGTTATACTTCGCGCGGGTTAATCAATTTAATATATCTTTTTTCCAGATTTACATTTCTTAGCGAATTTTCCAAATAACAAACCGAGAGCTAAAAAAAAGCACTTCGGGTATACTTAAACCAAATTAATTTATCCAAGAAAAAGGTTTAGTTGTGGAAGAGCTTTTGCAGTTTATACAAGCAAATATTCAGTATGCACACTGGATTATTTTTGGCGCATTACTTTTAGCTGGCCTTAATATTCCCGTTTCCGAAGATGGTATGCTGTTTATTTCTGGAGTTTTGGCCAGCCATTATCCGGATTATTTGGCGCGGTTGTTTATTGGGGTGTATATGGGGGCTTATTTATCAGATTTGATTTGTTACACCTTAGGTCGGAAGTTAGGTCCGAAACTTTTTGAAATCAAGTTTTTTGCCAATATGGTGCCGCCGGAAAGGATTGATAAAATTCATAAATTTTATGAACGCTATGGCATAGTAACTTTGTTATTTGGCAGGTTTATTCCATTTGGAGTTCGCAATGGCTTGTTTTTGACTGCGGGTTTGGGAAAAATGAATTTTCAAAAATTTGCGCTTGCTGATTTGTTGGCCTGTACTATATCAACAACAGTTTTTTTCTCTTTATACTACCATTTTGGGAATACAGTCATTGATTATGTCAAAAAGGGCAATATCGTGCTTTTTGCACTTGTCGCAATTGCAGTTGGAGTTTTTTTGTTTCTTAAAAACAAGAATCAAAAGGCCAACATAGATTAATTTAAAAACTTTATTAGCCATCCATGTGGTTTTAGAAGTATATTATCCGGTTGTTTTGGACAATTGGATAATTATTAATGGATACCATCAGTATTCGCGGTGCTAGAACTCATAATCTGAAAAATATTGATCTGGATTTGCCTCGTGATGCGTTGATCGTTATTACTGGTTTATCGGGGTCAGGAAAATCCTCATTAGCGTTTGATACGATTTATGCAGAAGGACAAAGACGCTATGTAGAGTCACTTTCTGCCTACGCCAGGCAATTTTTATCAATGATGGAAAAGCCTGATGTTGACCATATTGAGGGGCTTTCTCCAGCAATTTCCATTGAACAAAAATCAACCTCTCATAATCCCCGATCAACAGTTGGAACAATAACCGAAATTTATGATTATTTAAGGTTATTGTATGCCCGTGCCGGAACGCCACGTTGTCCTGAGCACCATACCTCACTTGAAGCACAAACAGTAAGTCAAATGGTTGACCTGGTTTTGTCGCAGCCATCTGGTCAGCGCTGGATGTTATTAGCACCGGTAGTTGTCGAAAAGAAAGGCGAGCATTTGCAATTACTGGATGACCTGAGAAGCCAGGGGTTTATTCGGGCTCGAATAGATGGCGAAGTCTATGAGCTGGATGAACCACCGAGTCTGGATTTAAGAAAAAAACATACTATTGAAGTGATCGTGGATCGCTTTAAAATTCGCGATGATATCAGTCTTCGATTAGCGGAATCATTTGAAACCGCTTTGCGTATTGCTGATGGTGTTGCTATTGCAGCATCTTTGGATGACAAGATCGAGTTATTGTTTTCAGAGCGCTATGCCTGTCCTCAATGTGGTTATAGTTTAACCGAACTTGAGCCACGGATTTTTTCTTTCAATAATCCCAAAGGGGCATGTCCAAGTTGCGATGGATTGGGTGTGAAACAGCATTTTGATCCTGAACTTGTTATTCATAATCCTGAAATCAGTCTTGCTGGTGGTGCTATTCGGGGTTGGGATCGACGAAATGCCTATTATTTTCAAATTATTTGTTCGCTGGCAGAGCACTATGGTTTTGATCCAGAGCAGCCTTTTTCAAAATTGGATGAAGAAATTCAGCGAATTATTCTCTATGGCAGTGGCAGAAAAGCCATAGACTTTAAGTTTCTTACCAGTACCGGAAAAACCAAGAAAAAACGCCATAGCTTTGAAGGTATTATTGCCAATATGGAAAGACGTTATCGAGAAACTGATTCGCAAATGGTTAGAGATGAATTGGCCAAATATTTATCAAAAAAAGTTTGTGAAAGCTGTGGCGGCTCCAGACTGAGCACGGCAGCACGGAATGTTTTTATTGAAGATTTTCCGCTTCATCAGATTACTGCCATGCCGATAAGGAAATCACTGGAATTTTTTGAGCAGTTAAATTTACCCGGAAAACGTGGTGAAGTTGCCGATAAAATTGTTAAGGAAATCAAGGAAAGGTTGGAATTTTTAGTTAATGTTGGTTTGGATTATTTAACTTTGAATCGTAGTGCTGATTCGCTTTCCGGAGGAGAAGCCCAACGTATTCGTTTGGCAAGCCAAATTGGGGCAGGCCTGGTTGGTGTCATGTATGTATTAGATGAGCCTTCAATCGGTTTACACCAACGAGATAATCAACGCTTGTTGAATACTCTGTTTAAGCTTCGGGATTTGGGCAATACGGTGATTGTTGTTGAGCATGATGAAGATGCTATTCTAGCCGCTCAGCATATTGTTGATATCGGTCCGGGTGCGGGTATTCATGGAGGTGAAATTGTTGCTCAGGGAGCAGCAAGCGACATTATGGCCAATGAGAAATCACTGACTGGCCAATATTTATCAGGTCAACAGCAAATCATTATCCCCAAAAGGTTAACGGTTTATGATCGAAAGAATAGTTTTACAATTCGAAAGGCTTCAGGAAATAACCTGAAAAATATTGATGTCACCATTCCAGTCGGTTTGCTGGTTTGTGTTACAGGAGTTTCCGGTTCCGGAAAGTCGACATTAGTTAACGATACCTTGTATCGACATGCTGCGCGTTTGATAAATCGATCCAGCTCAGTGCCTGCACCCTGTGAAGGAATAGATGGGCTGGATTATTTTGATAAGGTGGTTGATATTGACCAAAGTCCGATTGGGCGAACACCGCGCTCAAATCCTGCAACTTATACCGGGTTGTTTACGCCGATTCGAGAGCTTTTTGCGGCTACTCCAGAGTCCAGGTCCAGAGGTTATACGCCAGGCCGATTCAGCTTTAATGTTAAAGGAGGGCGTTGTGAGGCATGTAAAGGTGACGGCGTCATTAAGGTGGAAATGCACTTTTTACCTGATATTTTTGTCCATTGCGATGTTTGCAATGGCAAACGCTACAATAGGGAAACATTGGAAATTCGTTATAAAGGTAAAACTATTAACGAAGTGCTGGATATGACGGTCGAAGATGCAGCTGAGTTTTTTAGTGCTATACCGGTGCTTGCTAAAAAGCTTAATACTCTGGTGAGTGTTGGTCTGAGTTATATTACTTTGGGGCAGAACGCAATTACTCTTTCCGGCGGCGAAGCGCAACGTGTTAAATTAGCCAAAGAGTTGTCCAAGCGGGATACCGGCAAAACCCTTTATATTTTGGATGAGCCGACAACGGGTCTTCACTTTCATGATATTAAACAATTACTAACTGTTTTGCATGCTTTACGTGATCATGGAAATACGGTGGTCATTATTGAACATAATCTGGATGTCATAAAAACAGCTGACTGGGTTATTGATATGGGGCCGGAAGGTGGAGATGGCGGCGGAATGGTGGTTGCAGAAGGAACGCCGGAGCAGGTTGCTAATAATGAAAAATCACATACTGGCCATTATTTGCAAAGATATTTTTAGACAGGTTCTTTAATAAAAAAGGGCATGATTTCATGCCCTTTTTTGATGATTTGATTTCTAAAGTATCAGGCTTTAGCCGTCGTATTTCCTTTCATTCCTTCAGCAATCGTATTGAAAGCTTCAATACGTTGTTTTCCAGTTTTGACCAGATCAATGCCGGTATCAATAAGTAATTTAACAAGTTCTGGCGTTTGATAGACGACAAACCCCAGGTATCCGACAGCAGGGACGGCAACAAAAGCGGCCAGAATGCCATTAAAACCAATCGCTGACAATATTTTGATCAGGATGTATAAGAGATCCAGTGGGATTAGCAATAGGGCGCCAAAATAAGTCATTACCATAAATGTAAAAACAACAAAAACGACAAATTGCAGAAGCCTAACTAACGCAACATTAATATTCACTTTATTCATTTATTTTCCTGTAACCTGGGAGGGCAACCTAACTTGAACAAGTCAGGCTGATGGTTCAAATCTAAAAACTTCGAATTATACACAAATTTCACGTATTTATCGGGAATTATTCGTGGTTTTCAGCGGCAGTTTCATCAAGCAGGAAGAATCGATAAATAATACTACCGGTAATAAATCCACCCAAATGTGCCCACCAGGCAACATCAATAGCTATGTGTTCGAATACCATCGGGGTTGTTGCATTATGCAGTTGTATGATCACCCAAACGCCTAAGAAACCAATAGCAGGCAAATTGAAATAAAACGGCCAGAAAAATAGGGGAACTAATATGATAATTCGAGCGTAAGGATAAAGAAAAAAATAAGCGCCCAAGATACCGGCAATGGCACCAGATGCACCAACAACTGGAACTACCAGTTCCGGCTTGTAATACCATTGCAAAAAAGTTGCTAAAAATCCGCAAATCAAATAAAAAATAATGAATCGAAAATGTCCCATTCGATCTTCAATATTGTCAGCAAAAATCCAAAGAAACCACATATTTAAAAGTAGGTGCATCCAGTCGCCGTGCAAGAATAAATTGGTAAAAAAAGATAAGTATCCATCCGGAGGCAAGCCAAAATAAGCGGCCCACTGTGGATTTGAATAACGGATAGGTACCATGCCATATTTATAAATGATTTCGCGCTGCACTGGTTCGGGTAAAAATTGCAAAAAGATGAACAAGCTGGTGCAGAGAATAATAAGTCCCCAAGTAACATAGGGCGTGGTGTGGCAAGGGGCAGTATCGCGAATTGGTATCATTTGGGTTGTTTTCTAAAATTAAGGAAGGTATCCATCACGCCAGCGCTTGCCAGACCAATAATTGCGTAATGCGGTAAAAAGAAAATTAAAATATAAACGGGTACGAGCATTGATTTACTCAGTTTATTTTTTTCAGCATAAAAGTGCAAAATAGCAAGTCCCTGAAAAAAATAGATAATTGAAAAAACTATTAACAAATCATTGTATAGGTTTTTGTTAATGAGAAAACAGATAAGTAAAATTAATCCTATAATATAGAGTAAGCGCCTGGGTACAATTAAGTTGCTGAATTCAAGGGAAAAACCACCTGGATGATAAATCATTGCTTGCAACCATCGCCCCAGAAGCAGGCTGAGTACAACACATAACCCCAAGACTGAGGCCATTAAGCCATTCATGATTTTTAAACTACCGCTATCGACAAATCCTTGATAACTGGCATTTTTTATTCCGGTTACTGCTATTTTTAACCATTCACCCCACCATTGAATAGCATTGCCTGAATATAATTCGATGAAAATTGCAAAAACTGCGGCGCAAAAAATTGCTGTGCTGATAGCCAAACCTTGGGATTCTGTTGCTCTTAAAACTAAAGCACTGAGCCAAACAGGGATTAACAATAAAATCACAATAGGAAAATCGAGTCCAGGTCTGCTTGGAATGAATTGGCTAGCCAGATAGCTGATAGCAATTGTTATAAAAAAAACCATGAAGGCTTTTTTTTGACCTTTCCTCAATACATATAATGCAACAACACCGGCACAAAGGATAGCGGCAGGCAGAATTTGTATTGATAATAATCCAAACAGAGCTGAGACACTCAGAGCCTGAATGGAGCCTTGCATGACATAGGAGACCAGAAATTTCATAAGTTATTCATCGTATTAAAATTGGTTGCTTCAATTTTTGGTTATTTTGACTATTCTTTTACAAGAATCATTCCATAAAAACATGAACACCGAGGTCTTTTTTCATATCAAAGGGTTGAATAACAGAATAACAATAAAATCTCGAAGTTTTCTATTTTTCATGTTTTTTTATTCAAAATATTTAATGACAACTTATCAAAATAACAAGGATTTTTGAGAAAAAAATGTTCTCCAACAAGCAAAAACTTATCGATGCTGAAAAACAGATCGAAAAAAATAAAAAAGAAAAATTGATATTAAGGCAGAAAGTAGATTCTTTGCAAAGTGAAGTTAATGATCTAAAGCAACAATTACAAAATTATCAGGAAATAGAGACTTTCAATTTTGGCATTTTTCAATTATTTCAGGAATTTGGCTCATCTATGACGGAGATGCAGAATTCATTAGCCAGTTTAGCGAATGTTATAACAATGGAAAGTAGCAACATAACTGAAAATCAGGTCGTGTTGAACGATATGCATAAAGCAGTTGAAAGGCTATCCACATCTTTAGTTGAAATGGCTGGTGATGTGCAGGAAACAGCCCAAACAGTGGATGATCTGGATAAAAGTGCTGAAGATATTGAAGGCATAATTAATTTAATTAAAAATATTTCTGATCAGACCAATTTGTTAGCTCTAAATGCCGCAATAGAAGCGGCAAGAGCTGGGGATAAGGGCCGAGGGTTTGCCGTAGTTGCTGATGAGGTGAGAACCTTGGCTAAAAGAACCAATGATGCAACTGGAGATATCGAAGGCTTGGTTTCTACGATTCACAATGAAACTATTAATGTTAAACAGCAAATGGCGCGAGTTGCTCAGGATTCGGTTGGGTTTGGTGAAATTGGCAATCAAGCAAATTCGAAAATGAATGAGTTGATTCATTTATCAGGTAAAGCGCAACAAGTAATTTCTGGAAGTGCATTACGAAGTTTTGTAGAAGTGGTAAAACTTGATCACCTGATTTACAAAATGGAAATTTACAAAGTGATTATGAGGGTTTCCCAAAAAACAGCTGCTGATTTTTCAAGTCATCATCAATGTCGATTGGGAAAATGGTATTACAATGGCGAGGGAAAGCGACTTTTTTCAAGCTTGCCTACTTTTTCAAAATTAGAACTTCCTCATCAAAATGTTCACGAAAATGGAGTTGCGGCATTAGAAGCATTACAAAATAATGATAACAAAGGTGTGCTTGAAGCCATGGCAAAGATGGAGCAAAGCAGCATGAGAGTATTGGAGGTTTTGGAGAAGCTGGCAATCGAAGGGGAAATAATAATTGATTAAACTAGGAGTCAGTTGGATTAAGGAAGATACTGCTGTAGCAATGGGAAATTATCACCTTTTTTGTTACATATACTGTTTACGCTGAAAAATACACTTTTGGAATTCTGTAACATACTGAATGTAAATTGATTATTATGGATGCAGGGAGGTATTTTTGACCGTAAAAAGTATAGCACCATTATCCGCCTCAAAAAATTAAAAAACACGCTCAATTCCACTAATCTTGTTTCACTCAACAACCTTCCAGGTTTTTTTCAAAAAACAAGAAACCTAGTACAATCAATCTCCTGAAATCACAGGAGATAAAAATGGAAAATCAGTTAGAGCCTGTTGCTGGCGGTGGCTTGCTTGATCGTCGATTGTTTTTAAAACGAGGTCTGGTTTTTTCTGCTGCGACGGCAGTTTCGCTTCAGGTTTTTGCAAAAGTAAAACCCTTCGACAGCAATTTGCCTGCCTGGATGTTGAAGCCAGGAGAGCCTTTTTCCAATTACGGCGAACCTTCACCATATGAAAAAAGCACTATTCGCTGGAAAATGGAAAATTCAATGGCTCCAGGGAATGGTGTTTCATGGACACCACTACATGATCTCGAAGGAACAATAACGCCTAATGGATTGCATTTTGAGCGTCATCATAATGGAGTTCCAGAAATTGATCCTAAACGTCATCAGCTTTTAATTCATGGTTTGGTAGAAAAGCCGCTGATGTTTTCCGTTGACAGCTTGCTTCGCTACCCCATGCGCTCACTGTTCTGTTTTATAGAATGTGGGGGTAATAGTAATGCGGGGTGGCGATCTAAACCAATTCAAACGCAAGCAGGTTATTTTCATGGAATGGCTTCATGCAGCGAGTGGACAGGTGTTCCATTATCAGTTTTATTGCATGAAGCGAGAATTAAAGCGGTGGGGAAATGGTTGATTGCAGAAGGTGCTGATGCTGCGGCTATGAATGTCAGTATTCCACTTGAAAAGGCTTTGGATGATTGTATTGTTGCAGTTTATCAGAATGGCGAGCGTATTCGCCCCGAAAATGGTTATCCTTTAAGATTACTTGTGCCCGGTTGGGAAGGAGTGCTGAATGTAAAATGGTTGCGACGATTACATATCACGACCCGACCCAGCATGACACGTAACGAGACTTCAAAATATACTGAATTATTGCCATCGGGAAAAGCCAGGCAATTTAGTTTTTTTATGGATGCCAAGTCATTAATAACCAGCCCGTCACCGGGATATAAAATGGACGGTTCAGGTTTGTATCAAATAACCGGTTTAGCCTGGAGCGGTCGAGGAAAGATCAGCAAGGTTGAAGTTTCTGCTGATGGGGGCAATTCCTGGGCGGAAGCTCAGCTGCAAGAACCAGTGTTATCAAAATGTTTTACCCGTTTTCGCATCCCCTGGCAGTGGCAAGGCAAAGATATAATTATCATGAGTCGTGCGGTAGATGAAACGGGATATCAACAGCCTTCGCGTAAAATGTTAATAGCCCAGCGTGGGAAACATGGTTATTTTCATTATAATGCAATAGTAAGTTGGAAAGTTGCTGCTGATGGGGGGATCAGTCATGTATATGCGTAATTTTACATTGTTAATTTTTATCATGATGAATTATGCCCATGCCGAAACCATTCAGGGGCCAAATTTGGGTAAACCAGTCAGCAGTGCAGTTGTTGATAGATGGAATCGCGATATTTTTCCGAATGGGGAGGGTTTGCCAACTGGAGCAGGTAGTGCATACAAAGGTAAAATAATTTATCAGCAACAGTGTTTGTCTTGTCATGGGGTGGACGGCGCTGGAGGTAGTGCTGACGAATTGGCAGGGGCGCTGCATTCACTGACTGATGATCCGCCAGACAAGGTTGTTGGCAATTACTGGCCCTATGCAACGACTGTTTTTGATTTCATTCGTCGTTCCATGCCGTTACATGCGCCCGGTAAGCTGAGTAATGATGAGGTTTATGCTGTGACTGCTTACTTGCTTGCTCTCAATGGTATCATTAGCGAAGATAAGATTATAGATAACAATAATTTGTCTAAGATTGAAATGCCGAACAGAGACGGCTTTATCAACACCTTCAAAAAGTAAAGCTGAGTTTTTTGTCGTCAAAATTCAGGTTTTTCTGGATAGATCTTCTATTCTTAAATAAATAGGATGGTGCTCGAATTTATTCCATGTTTTTGAGCTAATCAGTTTTTAACTTTTCTAGGAATAGATATGTCTACGATAGATATTTCTGATTTGTCAATTTTGTTGATCGAACCTTCTTCTACCCAACTGAAAGTGATAATGAAACATTTACAGGGAGAAGGTATTGGCAATGTTGAGGGGATCATTTCAGGTGCAGAGGCATTGGCGGTCTTGAATAAATACAAGCCAGATTTAATTATCAGCAGCATGTATTTGCCGGATATGACAGCATCTGAACTAATTTTAAAAATCAGACAGGCAGAAGGACTCGAAGGAGTGCCATTTATGTTGATTTCAAGTGAAACAGATTTCAATACCCTGGATCCTATCCGTCAGGCAGGCGTGGTCGCAATTTTACCAAAACCTTTTTCCCATGGTGATCTTCATAGGGCTTTGAAAGCAACTGTAGAAATTATCGACCCTGAAGAAATTGTACTTGACACATATGATGTAGAGTCACTACGTGTATTAGTCGTTGATGATAGCAAGTTAGCTCAAAAACATGTGACCCGAATACTAAACAATCTTGGTATTGAAGATATTACTACTGCAAATGATGGCAAACAGGCTGTCGAAGTCTTTAATGCTTCGCCTGATCAATTTGATGTGATTGTTACTGATTACAATATGCCGGAAATGGATGGGAAAGAACTCATAGAATATATTCGTAATGAATTGCATAATCCTTTTATTCCTATTTTGATGGTAACCAGTGAACGGGATGAGGCCAGAATTAATAGTATTCAACAGGCAGGAGTTTCGGCTATATTCGATAAGCCTTTCGATCCTGCCGGTGTGAAAGAAGTGCTTTTCAGAGTTCTGGAAGAATAAGTGGAAGTATGGAAAATGAGTAATTCTCACTTGAGAATCACTCATTTTATTCAATGAGAAGGCCTGTTTTCGAAATGATTATCCAGCAATTTTTCTGCGGGAAAAGCCTAGCAATCCCATTATGCCTGTGCCGAAAAGCCATGCCGCTGCAGGAACTGGAACAGGGCTTGTACCAGGTGCGGCACAAGTCGAAGAGTTTGTGCAAACTGTTACAGTAAAATCATTATTAGGATTAAAGTTATACCAATCAAGAGCAATCCCAACACTCGCAGCACCAATTTTACTTCCAATGTTGCTAGAAAAATCCACATCAAGCAAATAATAGTCATTTCCGGTTTCAGAAGTCAGGTTTGCTGAACCGTTGGGATATGCTATGTAATCAACATAAGGAGTAATATTTGATGTGTCGATTGACACCTGATCCCATCTTAAAATCAGTTTTTCTAAATAGGTTGGTCCGCTCAGGCTATTTGTGAAATCAATATAGAATTCATCACCAATGTCTTGGGCATCAAAGTCTATAGTAAACGGATTTTCGTTATTGATTGTAAATTCAACATCTGTTGCGTAAGCAGTAGTGAAAAAACTAAAACTTCCGATAGCTAAGCAAAAGCACAGGGCAAATTTGGAAAGTTGTTTATACATAGTTTGGTTTAGGGGTCTTTGGGTTTTAAGCATCACATCACCTCAATTAGCATCAATTAAAAAAATTCTCATAAAGAAATCCTACTATCCCTTGAGCAGTGATTCACCATTTCATAAAATAAAAAAGCTCCGTTGTTAACGGTTATCCCGCTCAGCCAATAGCAAACAATTAAGTTGTTATACTGATGACGTTTCGAAGTGAATCATTCACGATCATTTTGAAATTTCTTCAAATCTCCCTTCGTCGTGTGAGGCTAATTTATTACTTTCTTGCCTAAGTTAATATTGTCCATAGGTACAATATTAACCAAAGTAACTATTAAGTATGTGAAATATAACTAAATCATTGGTTTGTATGTTTAATAAATGATTACTTTTTTTAGAGTTCCTTAGCGGTTATTTCTCTAGTCTATTTGAATAATGGATTCCCAAGTACTTTACTATGGAATTAAATAGGACTAAAATAGTCCTTGTTATAAAGAGGCGGATTGATGCGTTTAAGTAAATTGACAGACTATGCAACGGTAATATTAAGTTTTATTGCCAAAAAAAATAGTGGCGTCCATGCGGCAACCGGTATCGCTGAAGAAACAGGCATAGCATTGCCTACGGTAAGCAAAATTCTTAAGCTCCTAGTCAAAGCAAAGGTTTTAGTTTCAGTTCGCGGCGCTAAAGGTGGCTATAAATTAGCGCGATCACCGGAGAAAATATCTGTTGCAGCAGTCATTTATGCGCTTGAGGGGCCTATCGCTTTAACTGAATGCAGTGCTTCACACCATAGTTGTGAGCAAGCTCTCGGTTGCGAAATCCAGGGTAACTGGGACTTAATTAACAAGACCGTACAAAATGCACTGGAATCGGTTACTCTGGCAGATTTGATTTTACCGGTTAAGCCTCCTAAGGAAATTTGTATTCCCGTTGCAAGTTTATATTGAAATATTTAAATAGAGTTGTTTATGTCAACAAGTGCACAACAAATTGAAAATCTAATTGGTCAGGAATACAAGCAAGGCTTTGTAACCGACCTTGAAACTGAAAGTTTTGCTCCAGGGCTGAATGAAGATGTGGTTCGGAGATTATCTGCTATAAAAAACGAACCTGCCTTTATGTTGGAATATCGGCTCAAGGCGTTACGGCATTGGATGACTATGAAAACTCCGGAGTGGGCTTTTGTGAAATTTAATCCCATAGATTATCAGACAATCAGCTATTATTCCGCACCAAAAAAAAAGGAAGATGGTCCAAAAAGTCTGGATGAAGTAGATCCGGAGTTGCTGGAAACCTATAAAAAGCTGGGCATCCCTTTAGACGAACAAGAACGTTTAGCTGGGATAGCGGTTGATGCGGTTTTTGACAGTGTTTCTGTGGCGACAACATTTAAAGGCAAGCTCAAGGAAGCTGGCGTTATTTTTTGTCCAATGTCTGAGGCGTTGCAAGAATATCCCGAATTGGTAGAGCAATATTTAGGTTCTGTGGTTCCGCATACTGATAACTTTTTTGCAGCACTGAATGCAGCAGTATTTTCTGATGGATCTTTTGTTTATATCCCGAAGGGTGTGCGATGTCCGATGGAGTTATCGACCTATTTCAGAATCAATGCCGCCAATACTGGACAATTTGAGCGAACCTTAATTATCGCTGATGAAGATAGCCACGTCAGCTACCTGGAAGGTTGTACAGCGCCTATGCGTGATGAAAATCAATTGCATGCCGCAGTTGTTGAATTGATTGCTCTGGAAAATGCGGAGATAAAATATTCAACGGTACAAAACTGGTACCCAGGTGATAAGGATGGCAAAGGCGGTATTTATAACTTTGTGACCAAAAGGGCAGACTGCCGAGGCGACAATTCAAAAGTATCCTGGACACAAGTCGAAACGGGTTCCGCTATTACCTGGAAATATCCCAGTTGCATCCTGACTGGCAAAAATTCGATAGGAGAATTTTATTCGGTTGCCTTGACTAATAATTATCAGCAGGCTGATACCGGCACCAAAATGATTCATATTGGCGAAAACACCCGTAGTACCATTATTTCAAAAGGTATTTCTGCCGGAAAAGCACAAAATACCTATCGAGGTTTGGTGAAAGTTTTAAAAGGAGCGAAAAATGCAAGAAATTATACGCAATGTGATTCCTTGTTGGTAGGTGACAAATGCGGTGCTCATACGTTTCCCTATATTGAAGTCAAACAACCTTCCGCACAAGTGGAGCATGAAGCAACCACCTCAAAAATCAGTGAAGATCAGCTGTTCTTTTGCCAGCAACGCGGGCTTTCTCCAGAGGATGCTGTGTCCATGATTGTCAATGGGTTTTGCAAGGAAGTATTCAAGGAATTACCGATGGAATTTGCCGTTGAAGCCCAAGCCTTACTGGGAATCAGTCTTGAGGGATCAGTAGGCTGATAAAAGCTCAAGCAAATACCAAATTCAATTTTAAATTCAGGAAATCAAGTATGTTAACGATTGAAAACCTTCATGTCAGTATTGAAGACAAACAAATACTGAAAGGTATTAACCTTGAAGTCAAAGCAGGTGAAGTACACGCTATTATGGGACCAAATGGATCAGGGAAAAGTACTTTGTCACACATTTTAGCTGGTAAGCCCGGCTACACTGTCACGCAAGGAAGTATCACTTATTTAGGCAAAGATCTATTAGAAATGGATCCTGAAATTCGTGCTAGGGAAGGAGTGTTTTTGGCATTTCAATACCCAGTAGAAATTCCTGGGGTAAGCAATATTTACCTTTTAAAGGCAGCATTAAACGCTATCCGTAAGCACCATGGGCTGGATGAGGCGGATGCAATGGATTTCCTTAAAATTATCAAGCAAAAAACCGCCTTGGTGGAAATGGATCAGGAATTTCTTTATCGGTCTGTGAACCAAGGCTTTTCCGGTGGCGAGAAAAAGCGCAATGAGATTTTGCAAATGGCGGTATTAGAACCCAAATTGTGCATTCTCGATGAAACTGATTCGGGTCTGGATATTGATGCCTTAAAAGTTGTTGCAAATGGCGTTAATTCATTACGTTCACCGGAACGATCATTTGTCATGATCACCCACTATCAAAGATTATTGGATTATATTAAGCCTGATTATGTACACGTATTGGCGGATGGGAAAATTGTCAGATCAGGTGGCCCAGAGCTTGCCCTGGAATTGGAAGAAAAGGGCTATAGCTGGTTGGAAGAACAGGCGGTTGCATAATGGGAATTCAATCTAACCAGTATGTTTCTGAATACCAGGATTTTAATGATATCTTCCCCGGACAACAATTGCCTTGGTTGAACCAGCTCAGAAAAGCTGCACTGGCAAGTTTCTCTAAGCAAGGTTTTCCTTCTTCCAAAGATGAAGAATGGCGTTATGTTAATTTTTCAGCGATTGAAAAAAAAGTTTTTTTGCCGAAATCAGCAGAAGCAATACCTGAAATTGACAAAAAATTAATCGAGCCTTATCAAATTGAAAATTGTTTCAATATGGTTTTTCTGAATGGCCGATTTTCAGAGCAACTTTCTGACATTTCAGGTTTGCCATCAAGAGTACAACTATGCAGTATGGTTCATGCATTGCAGTATTTTCCTGAACAAGTTTCCGAATATTTTGGCAAAGCTGTTGATACTGAAGATCACGGATTTATCCATTTTAATAGTGCATGGTTTGCCGATGGCTGGTTTCTGAAGTTGCCGGAAAATATTCGGTTGGACAAGCCAATACATATCATTCATGTTGCATCTGACCCTGAAGTGCTGGCTGCAACCAGAAATATTATTGTTATTGACAAAAATGCCCGGGTTGACTTGTTTGAAAGTTATACCAGTTTAACTGACGGAGCTTATTTAACGACTGCTGTAAATGAGATCTTTATTGATGAGAATGCCGAGGTCTATTTTTGCAAACTACAAAATGAAAGTGAAAAAGCGTTTCATTTCAGCGGGATTTATGTGAATCAGGAACAGGAAGCCAAATTTAATCATGATGTTTTCTCATTTGGCAGCCAAACTTCGCGCAATGAAGTTAATACAGATTTGGGGTATGCAGCTGAATGTTGTCTGAATGGGCTTTATCTGGGAAGAAAAAAGCAGGTGATGGATAACCATACTCGCATTCATCATCGTATGCCAAACGCGATCAGCCGGGAAACCTATAAAGGCATTTTAGACCAACGTGCGCGCGGTATTTTTCAAGGTAGGGTGATTGTTCATCAGGATGCGCAAAAAACTGATTCAGAAATGAATAATAAAAATTTATTATTGTCCGAAGATGCGGAAGCAGATACCAAGCCGCAACTGGAAATTTATGCGGACGATGTCAAGTGTGCTCATGGTGTTACGGTGGGACAGCTTGATGAAACATCAATTTTTTATTTACAAACACGTAGTATTGATAGGGAAACTGCAGAGAATATGCTGACTTTTGCATTCGCAAATGAAATGATCGAAAAAATCCAACAAAATCATTTTCGTGCCTTGGTGCTTGAGCAATTATTAGCTCGATTTCCACAAATGGAAATACGCAAGGAATGGGTATTATGAGTTTTGATGTTGAAAAAATACGCGCTGATTTTCCAATTTTAAGGCAAGAAATTCGCAATAGGCCTTTGGTTTATCTTGATAATGCAGCAACTTGTCAAAAACCGCAGGTGGTTATTGACAGTATCGTGAAGATGTACAGCCATGATTATGCCAATGTTCACCGTGGTGTCCATACGCTGAGCGAACGTGCTACGGCAGCCTTTGAAGGAGCAAGAGAAAAAGTTAAGGCTTTTATTAATGCGCAAAGTCATAAAGAAATAATTTTTGTTCGTGGCGCAACTGAAGGCATTAATTTAGTTGCGCAAACTTTTGGGAAAGCGAATCTGAAAGCGGGTGATGAAATTCTGATTACTGGCATGGAGCATCATTCCAATATTGTTCCCTGGCAAATGCTTTGCGAAGAAACTGGCGCAAAATTAAAAGTAGCTCCTATTAATCTGCAAGGTGAGCTGATTATCGAACAATTCATGGCGTTATTGACAGAAAAAACCCGATTGGTTTCGGTTGCACATATGTCTAATGCTTTGGGGACTGTCAATCCTGTCAAGGAAATTATTTCAGCAGCACATGAGAAAGGCATTAAGGTGTTGCTCGATGGCGCGCAAGCTATCCCTCATATGGAAGTTAATGTGCAGGAGCTTGATTGTGATTTTTACGTTTTTTCAGGTCATAAACTTTATGCTCCTTCAGGAATTGGCGTGCTCTACGGCAAGCAAGAATTGCTAGAAGCCATGCCGCCTTATCAAGGAGGTGGTGATATGATTAGAAAAGTGACTTTTGAAGAAACGGAATATAATGTCGTGCCTTATAAATTTGAGGCTGGAACACCCAGTATTGCGGACACTGTCGCTTTGGGAGCAGCGTTGGATTACCTGTCTGAAATTGGCATGGCTGAAATTGCTGCGTATGAAGCCGAATTACTCAGTTATGCCACTGAAAAAGCAAAGAAAATTAAAGGCTTGAAGATTATTGGTGAAGCTGCTCAAAAAGGTGCAATACTTTCTTTTGTTCTGGAAAAAATTCATCCTCATGATATTGGCACTATGCTGGATAGTTTAGGTATTGCGGTCAGAGCAGGGCATCATTGCGCGATGCCAGTGATGGATTTTTTTCAGGTGCCTGCGACCGCGCGTGCATCATTTGCCATGTACAATACCAAGCAGGAAATTGATACTTTAATGACAGGAATAAACCAATTAATTGAGGTTTTTGGCTAATGTTTGATGAATTACGCGACTTGTATCAGGAAGTTATTTTTGATCATAATCGTAATCCCCGAAATTTTCGGGTGATGGAAAATCCGGATCGCGAAGTTGAAGGTTTCAACCCTTTGTGCGGTGACAAGCTGACATTGTTTTTGAAGATTAAAGATGGAATGATTGAAGATGCCAGTTTTCAAGGTTCCGGCTGTGCTATTTCTACCGCTTCGGTTTCTTTAATGACGGAAATTATCAAAGGCAAAACCATTGAAGAAGCAGAGGAGATATTCGAGATGTTTCATAAAATGACCACTGGTGAAGATGGGGAAATTGATCTGGATGCTATTGGTAAATTAGCGGTATTGGCTGGCGTTCGAGAATATCCTGCCAGGGTGAAATGTGCAACTTTAGCCTGGCATACCCTGGATGCAGCGTTAAAGAATAAGGAAAAATCCATTTCTACAGAATAATGTAATGTTTTTCTGTGTTAAAGAATGATCAGAAGGTTTTTGTTTTATTAGAAAACAATAATCCTCAAGTTGAGAGCTTGTCAAAACAACTAGAAATACCATTAATTACCCAGAAGCAGATTGATAGTCATAGGGACGGTTTTTTTCTTGCTTGGCGCGATAACAAATTAGCTCTGTTTGATATCAAATCGCCAAAAAAAGGGATGAGTGTTGAATTTGATGCCCGTAGTATGGAACAACCATCCTGGCCAGCACCTAAAACTGGGACACTAGCTCAGGCAATTGGCAAAAAAACCAAAACAGTTGTCGATGCAACTGCCGGCTGGGGGCAGGACAGTTTTCATGTTTTTCGGATGGGCTATCAAATTGTAAGTATTGAACGATCTAAAATTATGGCGGCTTTATTAGGCGATGGTTTTGAAAGGCTGGGAAATCAGAGTTGGATACAGCAATTGAATTTAAAATCGCCAAAATTAATTGTCGGGAATGCCATAGAAATTTTACAAAATTTAGAATATATTCCTGATTGTATTTATCTTGATCCTATGTTTCCTGCCAAAAGAAAAAAATCAGCATTGGCGAAAAAACCTTTGGTCGTTTTAAAGGGCATTGTTGGTGAAGATGAAGATAAAAAAGATTTATTCGCTTGTGCTTTGCAAGTTGCTGGCAAGCGGGTGGTTGTGAAAAGTCCGAATTATGCTGAGCCATTAGGCGGCAAACCAGATCTAAGTTTTGCCGGAAAATTGGTTCGTTATGATGTCTATTTTAAAACATGAAGAGAATAAAAAATGTCTGATTGGGTTGATGTCATTGACCAGAATGCACTTGCAGATGGTGAGCATGTGATCGTTGATGTCGATGGTACAGAGGTTGCAATCTTTAAGTTAGATGGTGAGTTTTATGCTATTGAAGATGTATGTACCCATGACGGTGCAGAGATTGCGAGTGGCGAACTGGATGGTGATGAGATTATTTGTCCAAGGCACGGTGCCAGGTTTTGTATTAAGACAGGAGAATTTAGATCGCCTCCTGCTTATGAAGATATCGCTTGTTTTCCGGTAAAAATAGAAAACGGCAGGGTCAAGGTGCGGGATCAACGATGGGACTAATGAACAGATCAAGGCGTTGTAATAACAACGCCTTGTCTTAAAAGGTTGTCCTTTAATTTATAGCATACCTTTTATTTTTCTGAATTGTTCAGCCGCTTTTTTCAAATGCTGCTTGGCAACCTGTTGTTCTTCATTCTTAAGTTCTTTGCGAGCTTTTTTCAAAGTTGATCTGCCGCGTGATACATTAGCAGAAACTAAGTCGCTGGCATTAATTTCTTTACAGTACATTAAAGCTTGCTTGACAATCGGAAGGATTTCTTTGCCTTCATGACCTGAATCAATTGCATCTTCAGCTTCTTTGATTTTTGCCAAAACAGCATCGATTGCAGCCGCAGGTGCCATAACTTTGCGTCCTTCTTCATAAGCATTAGCTACGGTAGAAATGCTACCCAAAGCCAAAGTCATCGCCAGGGCTACAAATAGTTTTTGAATAATATTCATAATGTTAAACCTCAAGGTGTGTTGTTAGAATTTTTTCATTTTGTCCGATGTGGGTTTGCTGAACATCGAAACGGCAAATATTGTATCATAAAAGGAAACCTGACCTAGTCCTTCAAATAAAATGATGAAGCCCTGCATGTTTATATAGTCAAGGGCTTTGGGAAGACTTGATCATAAACATTTTTAACCTAGTTATCCTGTAAATTACAATTTTAATGCAAGAAATAAATCCAATTACCCAAAAAATAACTGATTTAAAAAGTCGTACCGATGAGCTTAGGAGGTATCTTTGACTTCGATCAAAAAAGTGAACGATTAGTAGAAGTATTAAGAGAACTGGAAGATCCCAAAATTTGGGATAATCCTGAGCAAGCCCAAGCCTTGGGAAAAGAACGTGGACGATTGGAAGCCATTGTTGAGACTATTAATGAACTGGATAACGGTTTATCGGATGCAGCTGAAATTTTGGAAATGGCGGTTGCAGAAAACGATGAGGAAACCGTTAATTCAGTTGTCGCTGACCTTGATAATTATGCGGCTAAAGTTGCCGACCTGGAGTTTCGTCGCATGTTTTCCAAGGAAATGGATGCCAACAATGCCTTTTTGGATATTCAGGCTGGATCAGGAGGGACAGAAGCGCAGGATTGGGCGCAAATGCTGGAAAGAATGTTTTTACGTTGGGGGGAGCGCAAAGGCTTTAAAACCGAATTGATTGAGGAATCACAAGGAGAGGTGGCTGGTATTAAAAGTGCGACTATTAAATTTACTGGCGATTACGCTTTCGGCTGGTTGCGTACCGAAACTGGCGTTCACCGTCTGGTCAGAAAATCGCCTTTTGATTCCGGTAATCGTCGCCATACTTCTTTCGCTTCTGTGTTTGTTGCGCCAGAAATTGATGATGATATTGATATTGAAATCAATCCGGCCGATTTGCGTATTGATGTTTATCGTGCCAGTGGCGCAGGTGGACAGCACGTCAATAAAACAGAATCAGCAGTGCGAATAACCCATAATCCATCAGGTATTGTTGTGCAGTGTCAAAATGATCGCTCGCAACACAAAAACAAGGATAATGCAATGAAGCAATTAAAATCCAAACTCTATGAAATGGAATTGCTAAAACGCAATGAAGAACAGCAGGCTTTGGAAGATACCAAATCCGATATTGGCTGGGGTAGTCAGATTCGGTCTTATGTTTTGGATCAATCGAGGATCAAAGACTTACGTACCAATGTTGAAACAGGAAATACCCAAGCAGTGCTTGATGGAGATCTGGATCAGTTTATTGAGGCCAGCTTAAAAAGCGGCCTATAAATCAAAACTAGTAGTTCTTTCTTGACGGAGGGGATTTCGGACACTGCCATTAAGTTAAACAACGTGTAGGTTGGGTTAGCGGTAGCGTAACCCGACATTTTTTAGATTTTGTCGGGTTACGCTACCGCTAACCCAACCTACAAAATTACAAATGCTCTTAAATTGATTGCAGTGAGAGGGTTGGATTAGGAGAAAAAATTAAAAGTTCTTCATTCCTCAACTTAAAATCAAAATAGAAAATTAAAGTACAAAAAACATGACAGAAATTGACCAGGACGAACAGGAACAAATCAGGCAGCGACGGGAAAAATTAAAAAACCTGAGAGAAGAAGGTGTGGCTTTCCCGACCGATTTTCGACGCAATGTGGTAACCGGTGAATTGATTGCTGAATATGGTGAAAAAACCAAGGAAGAGCTAGAGGCTGAGCCAGTTCGGGTAAAAATTGCCGGTCGCATGATGACTCGTCGAATCATGGGTAAAGCCAGTTTTTGTCACATTCAGGATATGGCGGGAAAAATTCAGCTTTATGTCACACGTGATACCTTGCCTGAAGGGTTTTATAACGAACAATTTAAAAAATGGGATATTGGCGATATTATCGGTGCCGAAGGGACTTTATTTAAAACCAAAGTGGGTGAGTTAAGTGTCAAGGTGGATGATATTCGCCTGTTGACTAAGGCACTGCGGCCATTGCCGGAAAAATTTCATGGCATTGCCGATCAGGAAATCAAATATCGGCAGCGATATCTTGATTTGATTATGAGCGACGAATCAAGAAACACTTTTGTGATTCGTTCAAAAATTGTCAGTTTTATTCGCCGGTTTTTGGATCAGCGCCAGTTTATGGAAGTAGAAACGCCCATGATGCAGGTGATTCCAGGCGGTGCTACAGCTAGACCTTTTACCACTCATCATAACGCTCTGGATATGGGGTTGTATTTGCGAATCGCCCCGGAATTGTATTTAAAAAGGCTGGTTGTTGGCGGTTTTGAAAGAGTATATGAGATCAACCGAAACTTCCGAAATGAAGGCCTGTCAACGCGACATAATCCGGAATTCACCATGCTGGAATTTTATCAGGCTTATGCGGAATATCATGATTTAATGGATTTAACTGAACAAATGCTGCGTGGTCTGGCTGAAGAAGTGGTCGGGTCAACGATGCTAAATTATCAAGGCGAAGTTTATGATTTTGGTAAGCCATTCGATAGAATGACGGTTGTTGAATCCATTTTGCATTTTAATCAGAACCTAACTGAAGCTGATATAAACAATCGGGATGCTGCTGTGAAAGTAGCGGAAAAACTGGGAATCCCAATTAAGGAAAGTTATGGATTGGGCAAGGTGCAAATCGAGATTTTCGAAAAAACTGTCGAAAATCGGCTGATGAATCCAACATTTATTACTGCTTATCCTGTCGAAGTGTCGCCATTGGCAAGACGAAATGACCAGGATCCACACGTGACCGATCGTTTTGAGTTTTTTGTTGGTGGCCGGGAAATTGCCAATGGTTTTACTGAGTTAAATGATGCTGAAGATCAGGCAGAGCGATTCAGAAAACAAGTTGAAGAAAAAGAAGCCGGTGATGATGAGGCCATGCATTATGATGCAGATTATATCGTTGCCCTGGAACATGGGATGCCGCCAACTGCGGGCGAAGGGATTGGTATTGACCGCTTAGTTATGCTGTTTACTGATTCGCCTTCAATCAGGGATGTATTATTATTTCCTCATATGCGGCCACAAAACAAAAACAATTAATACAAGATGACAGAAAAAGTCCCGCCTAAAATGCCTGGCGCTTTGCCATTGCTTGGCCATATGCTGCAATTCGGAAAAAACCCATTTCAATATATGATGAAACTTCGTGAAAAACTGGGTGAAATTGGTGAGTTTCGCATGTTCCATCAGGAAATGGTGTTAATGACCGGGCCTGAAGCCAATGAGGCTTTTTTTCGTGCTCCGGATGAGCAATTAGACCAAAGCGCAGCCTATAAAATCATGACGCCAATTTTTGGCAAGGGTGTGGTTTTTGATGCGCCGCAACATAAAAAGGATCAGCAATTAAAAATGTTGATGCCGGTGTTGCGGGACAAGCCGATGCGCACCTATGCACAAGTGATTGCCGGTGAAGTTGAGGAAATGACCAAAGATTGGGGCGAGGTGGGTGAGATTGATCTGTTGGAGTTTATGAAACAGCTGACGATTTATACCTCCAGCCACTGTTTATTGGGGCATGAATTTCGCTATGAATTAAACGAGGAGTTTTCCAGAATTTATCATGATCTGGAAAAAGGCATCAATCCACTGGCATTTGTTTTCCCGTACTTACCTTTGCCGGTTTTTCGCCGCAGAGATAGGGCCAGAGTCAGGATTGAAGAACTGGTCACTGAAATTATTGCCAAGCGGGCCAACAAATCTGAAAAAAGTGAAGATGCTTTTCAGATGCTGATTGATGCGCGCTATGATGACGGAAGCAGTCTTTCTGCGCATGAAATTACTGGCATGTTGGTCGGCGCAATTTTTGCCGGTCATCACACCACGGCCGGAACGGCTTCTTGGGTGCTGATCGAGTTATCAAAGCGGCCAGATATATTAAAATCAGTTATTGAAGAACTGGAAGATTTGTTTGGAGCAGATGGTGAGGTGACGTTTCAGGATCTCAGACAAGCCAATAAACTGGAAAATGTCATCAAGGAAACCCTGCGTTTGCATCCACCACTGATATTTTTGATCAGAAAGGTGATGAAAGATCTGAAGTTTAAAGATTATACGATTAAAGCGGGTAAATATGTTTGTACCTCGCCACGCGTATCGCATCGAATTCCTGAAATTTTTCCAAATCCGGAAGTTTTTGATCCAGACCGTTACAATCCAGATCGCCAGGAGGACAAGATTCCATTTAGCTGGATTGCTTTTGGTGGTGGCCGTCATAAATGCAGCGGTAATGCCTTTGCCATGTTGCAAATCAAGGCTATTTTCAGTTTCTTGCTAAGAAATTATACGTTTGAACTGGTAAGTCAACCCGAGGTTTACCAGGATGATTTTGAGCAAATGGTGGTGCAACCTAAAGAGCCGTGTTTGGTCCGGTATCGGAAGAGAGAAGCTACTGCTGAAAAAGTAGCAAGCCAGCAGTCAGAAGCAAAAACGCAACCAGTTTCGGAACAAACAATTAAGTCTTTTCAGGTAAGAGTGGATTACGACTTGTGTCAGGGGCATGCAACCTGCATGACTGAAGCGCCGGAAATTTTCCAGGTGGATGATAAAGGGATTTTAACAGTGTTACAGGAAAATCCACCACAAGAGCTGTTACAAAAAGCAAAAATGGCAGAAAAATACTGTCCAACAAAAGCAATAAAAATAGAAACTAAATAATAAGAGAGACTTATGGCACAGTACCCGAGGGCCGAACTGGAAGAAATGGTAGAGCGTTGGCTTGCCGCTAATCGTAATGCTGAAAAAGAAGGCAACTGGCCAAAATATCTGGGTGCCATGTACACCGATGATGCAGAATATCGCTGGAATATGGGGCCGAATGAAGAATTTGTCGCTCGCGGCAGAAAGCAGATTGAAGAGTGGGCATTAGGTGTGCAAATGGAAGGCTTTGAAGAGTGGCGCTACCCCTATCATCGGATTTTGATTGACGAAAAGCAAGGCGAGGTGATTGGTTTTTGGAAACAAGTTGCTCCTGCAAAACGTGAAGATGGCACCAATTACGAAGTGGAAGGTATTGGCGGTTCCTGGTTCCGCTATGCTGGTGATTTTAAATGGAACTGGCAGCGTGATTTTTTTGATTTAGGTAATGTCAAAGCCCTGTTGTTTGAGTTGGCGGCAGATGGCAAGCTGGATCCGGCAGTGAAAAAGAAAATCAGTCGTTTGGCTAAAGGTCAATTGTTACCGGGACATGAACGGCTTCGGGAAAACCCAGGATTGTTAAAAAGGATTAAAGGGGGCTTGTCAATGGTACGCATCGCACTGTTAGGACGATAATAGGGAGAACCGATGCTTGATTTTTTGATTAAATACCGCGGAATTTTCGTTGTTGTATTTATTTTACCCGCATCTTTAATTTTCAAAGCCTGGATGAGTGCCAGAAAT
Organism: Methylomonas sp.; assembly: GCA_026989395.1. Taxonomy (GTDB): domain Bacteria; phylum Pseudomonadota; class Gammaproteobacteria; order Methylococcales; family Methylomonadaceae; genus JALSJK01. The sequence goes on along the minus strand of JALSJK010000159.1, from coordinate 3,987 downwards.
CGTCTGGTGTTCTGGTTAAACAGTGCACCGGATAAGCATCCTGAAAAAGTAGCCAAGGTGCAGGAGCAAGTTAAAGCCTGGATGACAGAAACCGGCGGAAAAGTACCGATGTGTACGGCAAGACCGGGTTGGCAGGCAATGTCTTTAAAGCAGGGAAACTATAAAAAAACACATTACCAAATCAACACCAATTTGCAGGATATTTTAGAAATTGATAAAGACAAACGCACCGTTCGCGTTGAGCCGATGGTCAATATGGGACAGATTACTGCCGCATTGAATCCTTTGGGTTGGACGCTGGCCGTGGTACCGGAACTGGATGCGCTGACTGTTGGTGGTCTGGTGAATGGTTTTGGCATCGAATCAAGTTCTCATAAATATGGCTTATTTCAGCATATCTGTAAAAGCTTTGAAATTGTTACTGCGGATGGTGAATTAGTGAAATGTTCGCCAGATGAAAATGCAGAAATTTTTTATGCCATTCCCTGGTCTTATGGTTCTCTGGGGTTTTTGGTTTGTGCAGAACTGGCTATTATTCCTGCTAATAAATATGTACATTTGACTTATTTGCCATTCAAATCAAGAGATGAATTTATCCAGCGTTTTACTGATGAAACCAACAAACCTTTCAGAAGGGCTTATGATTTTGTTGAAGGGTTATTGTTTTCCGAACAGGAAGGGGTTTTGATGTTGGGGCATTTTTCTGACTCCGTATCAGCTTGGAAACATGAAAATGCCATTAATCATTTCTGGAAACCTTGGTTTTATGAACATGTCAGATCGTTTCTTGTAAAAAATGTACCAGATGAAGAATGGATACCGTTGCGTCATTATTATCATCGTCATACCCGTTCTTTTTTCTGGGAAATGGAACAGATTATTCCATTTGGCAATCAGCCCTGGTTTCGGTATTTGTTGGGCTGGATGTCGCCGCCGGATATTTCTCTGCTCAAGCTTTCAGAAACCGAAGCAATCCATGAGCTTTATGACACTTACCACATGGACCAGGATTTTCTGGTGCCAATCAGTAGTCTGGGTCAATCTTTAGAAACTTTCCACAAAGATGTTGATTATTATCCCTTATGGCTTTGTCCGATGAAAGTTTTTGAAACGCCCGTCCGGGGCATGGTCAATCCAACAAAAGATGAGCAAATGTTTGTTGATATTGGTATTTATGGCGAACCGAGGGTAGAGAATTATCAGGCAAAAACCACGACAAGGAAGCTGGAAAAATTTGTCAGGGATTTAGGTGGTTTTCAGGCACTGTATGCCGATACCTATCAGACCAGAGAAGAGCTTAGGCAAATGTTTGATCACACTTTGCTGGACAAGTTACGGCAAGAAACCAATGCCGTTATGGCATTTCCCGAACCTTTCGATAAAGTTTCGAGAGCGGCGAGAACATAATAAGGTTAGTTTAGCCGTATTGATAAACAGTATTAGCTCTTTTTTATAAGGATTATTTCTGAATAAATCAGAAATCATGCCAAATTGTTTACTACTAACCCGCCAATTCCTTCGGGGTAGTCTTGTAAATAAGCGGCAATGATGGCGGTAAGGGCAGCCATTATTAAAAATGCGAAAAACCCAGAAAATAATCGGGATATCAATGTTTTTCCAGTAGTACTTGGAAAATCTGAAATGGATACCCAAATACCCGCCAGAATACTGATGCTGCATGAAAATAATCCACTCACCAGTGATGAGCACCAGGGGCATTTATGAATTGCTTCGGGATGATAGTAATTACAGAAATCATTTAAGCCATTCCAGGGCCAATTACATCCACATTGGAATAGCAGTCCACAAAGTGGTGTGATGACAATGGCAGCAATGACCAGATTAATTGCAGCAGCGCATTTTTTACTGGACGCAAAATAATCAAGAAAAATACTCACTTTTTTGTGCATGGTTGTCAACTTCGTTCGAGATTTTATTTGTCCACAATTCCTGTGGATAATCCTGTGGGTAACTTGAAAAAAACAGGCTGAAGGCTAGTTATTTCGAGTGTTGTCTTAAAACGGTAATATTTCACACTTTTTTTATAAACTATTTTAAATCAATTGGTTATGTGTCTGTTAGGAAGTTTTAAAAAATAGTTTACCGGTTAGGAAGTTAGGGTGTTTTTTTAAATGTCAATGTGGATAAACATATTTATTTGTAATTTTTTACCGGCTTTTTTCTTGGTATTTACTTAAATAGATATTTCAATGGATGCTTGTAACACGGTAAGCCCGTTTGTTGGAAAATTGTAATTTGTTGGCAGAAATTGTATTGTTAACTCACTTCGGGAGGTACTCAAGTTCTCCTAACGATCGTTTGCTAGTGATGCATTGTTATCCGAAAAAGTGTGCTTCAGGAAATGGTAGCCATGAAATGTTATCGACAACCGGGTTTTAGATACTGAAGATTTTGTTTAACAGTGTGAAATGTTTATTAGGGTTTTTTGGGGGTTGAACACATTAAACAAGCAAGACTGAATCAATCGTTGCTGAAAGCAAAATTTTTAGTCGGTGTTTTGATGGTGTGGCCGTACTCTATAATGTCGGATATAAAAAAGCCCATATAGATCTTATATGGGCTTTTAATCTTTTTCGGATTTCTCCGTAAGAATTCATGGTACCGAGGGTCGGAATCGAACCGACACGGTGTTGCCACCACTGGATTTTGAATCCAGCGCGTCTACCAGTTTCGCCACCCCGGCAATAGCCGTATAGTATAATTAAATTCCTATTTTATTGCCAACCCATTTTGGGTTTATTTTTGCCTTAAACCGGTCCTGTTTTTATTTGTGACGATGAACAAAAGTGACTTCCACTACGATTTGCCTGAATCTTTAATTGCGCAGAAGCCATTGGACAAAAGGGATGGTAGTCGAATGCTGGTGGTTGATTGCGTCGAAAACAAGCTTAGAGACAGAAGGTTTTCTGATTTTGTCGATCATATCAACGAAAATGATTTGCTGGTTTTTAATAATACCAAAGTCATTCCGGCCCGATTATTTGGCCACAAGCAAACGGGTGGCAAAGTTGAAATCCTGATCGAGCGCGTCATTGATGACTTTGTTGCTGTTGCACATACCAAAGCCAGTAAGTCCCCAAAAGCTGGGACAGTTATTCATTTAGACGAAGATTTTAGCTGCAAGGTGCTTGGTAGAGTTGATGACTTATTTGAACTGGAATTTTCAGGAAATAATAAAATTCATGACATTTTACAGCGTATTGGACATATTCCGCTGCCGTCCTATATCGAAAGGGAAGATGATTTATACGACCGGGAACGCTATCAAACTGTGTTTGCTGATCAAGCCGGTGCTGTTGCTGCCCCAACTGCTGGATTGCATTTCAGTAAGGAAATTTTAAAACAAATTACCGATAAAGGCGTCAAGCGTGTATTTGTTACGCTTCATGTAGGCAGCGGAACTTTTCAGCCAGTTCGGGTGGATAATCTGGAGGAGCATGTTATGCACAAGGAATATTTCCAGGTTAATGATGAAGTAGTCTCGCATATACAACAAACCAGACAAAATGGAGGGCGAGTCATTGCAATCGGTACGACATCTGTTCGGGCATTGGAATCTGCTTCAGTTTCGGGGGTATTGAAACCCGGTTTTGGGGACACCGATTTGTTCATTACCCCTGGTTATCAGTTTAAATCGGTTGATGCCTTGTTAACCAATTTTCATCTTCCAGAATCAACACTACTGATGCTGGTTTCAGCTTTTGCCGGGTATGATCGAATCATGCAGGCTTATCAGCATGCGATTGACAAACAGTACCGGTTTTTCAGTTATGGAGATGCCATGTTGTTAACCGGTACAGATTCACCTGACAATATGGGAAAATAGCCGGATTTTGAATTATATACTATTCGCGATTAAGAATGCACATTAACTAGCTGGCGCATTACATTGATTGCGAATATAATAGCGACATGAATGATTACCACCTATCAGACGACGAGATTAAACACCTTGAAGTGTTGCAT
>JALSJK010000158.1 GCA_026989395.1 Methylomonas sp. | reverse complement strand
ATGCACACACCCAATGGCATTATTGAATTCAAATACTTCTTTTCCAGTCATGTTTCAACAGCAGCGGGAGGGGAGTGTTCGGCAACCGCCATCAAAGCCTTTATCAAAGAACTGGTTTCAGGAGAAAACCCGGCAAAACCTTTAAGTGACAGCAAGATTGCTGATTTATTAAAAGAAAAAGGTATCAATGTTGCTCGGCGCACCGTGGCCAAATATCGTGAGGCTTTGTCGATTCCTTCTTCAAGTCAGAGAAAGTCGATTATTTAAAATGAAAAAATCTGAGTGGAATGATATTTTACCGAAAATTTTTTGGGAGTTTGTTGAGTAAAATTGCCGAAAAAGTAATAATATATTGTTGTTTTTATGATGTTCTCTAACGAACATGCGTTTTTTATCAATGGCCAAAGGATAGCTAAGAACTCAATTTTGCATTATCTGAAATTGCAATAATTGTGTACTATAAATGCGAAATTAGAATAAAGGTCACAAGTTTTTTACAGAGGAGTTAATTTTTATGCAGATAAGTATAACGGGCCACCATTTGGAAGTGACTGACTCATTACGAGCCTATGTTGAAACGAAATTTCAAAAATTGGAGCGTCATTTTGATCATGTAACCGATGTTCATGTTATTTTGGGGGTTGAAAAGTTGAATAAAAAAGCTGAGGCAACTGTCCATATCAGTGGGGCAACATTGTTTGCTGAAGATCATCAGGAGGATATGTATGCAGCCATCGATAATTTGGTTGATAAGTTAGATCGCCAGCTAATAAAGCATAAAGAAAAGATAACGAAACACAGATAATAAAGGCCGAAAAAGGGCATTTTAGATGCCCTTTTTTTTGGAGCAAAAAAAATTATGAAGCTTATTATAGTCAGTGGGCTTTCGGGGTCAGGTAAAAGCGTAGCCTTACATACCTTTGAAGACTGCGGTTATTATTGTATTGATAACCTGCCAATTACCTTGTTACCAGGTTTTGTCAGCAAAATTATGTTGCAGGACGAGAGCTTGTATGGCAAGACAGCGATAGGAATAGACGCCAGAAACCAGAATGAATATTTGGCTGCATTTGGCGAAAACATGGAATTTATTCGCAGTAAGGGCATTGATTGTAAAGTCTTTTATATGCAGGCTGATGATGCAACGCTTCTTAAAAGATATAGCGAGACGCGGCGTCGACATCCTTTGACCGAGTATAATCTGACATTACTGGAGGCTATACAAGCTGAAAAAGATATTCTAAAAAATATTTTAAAGCATGCTGATTTGGTTATTGATACCAGTAAGACACAATTTCATCAGTTACGCAAACTAATTAAAAGCCATATTGAAGCAGATGATGCCCAGCAGTTATTAATTCAAATTCAGTCATTTGGTTACAAACATGGTATGCCATTGAATGCCGACTATGTCTTTGATGTAAGAATTTTACCCAATCCGTATTGGCTGCCGGAGCTACGAGGATTAACAGGTAGGGATCAGTTGGTCATTGATTTTTTAACTGCCGAGGATATTGTTCAGGAATATTTTAAAACCATGTGTGATTTTCTAGAGCATTGGATACCTTTTTTTAAGGAAGAAAATCGTAGCTATCTGACTGTTGCAATTGGCTGTACAGGGGGGCAGCATCGATCAGTTTATTTGGCCGAAAAGTTAGCAATGAAATTAGAGCAGAGCAAAATGAAAACCATCGTTCATCATAGAGAACTAAATTAAATGGCCGTGTTTAAAATAGAAACTAAAGACTTTATTTTTTTGTCTTAAACTGTCTGTGCGAGTATTTGAAGAAGGAATTTCAATGAGGATTTTATGTTACAGTTAAATTTAATGATACATTATTTGAAGTTCAACCGATCTAAATAAAAAGTAAAAATATGCCTGAAACCCAAAAAATTGATCAAAGAAAAGAGTATTTGCAAAAGGTCTCAACGTTACTGAAAGAAGGGAATTTGAATGATGTAAGGCTGTATCTTCATACTCTGCATCCAGCTGAAATCGCAATGGTTTTGGAAAGTTTGCCCGTTGAAGATAGAAAAAGGATATGGTCTCTTATTCCGCCGGAGATCATGGGTAAAATTCTTGTTGGGTTGCATGAAGAAGTCGCGAAAGGTCTTATTGAAATCACCAGCAATACTGATTTAATACAAGCTGCGAATAGTCTGGATTCTGATGACTTGGTTGATTTACTCCAGGTTGTGCCAGAACAAGTGGTCGCCAAAATTCTAAAAAAACTAGGCAAGGAGCAAGGAGCGAAATTAGAGTCAGTGCTTTCTTACGAGGAAAATACCGCTGGCGGGTTAATGCAGCTCGAGGTCTTAACTACAAGGAAAGATGTTTCTTTGGATGCTGTACTACGTCTTTTACGAAGGCGCGGCGAGGTACCAAATGCAACATCGAGCCTGATTGTTACCGATAGAGATAATATTGTGCAAGGGGCATTGCCGATTACGGTATTGTTGACCAAGCCACCTGAATCATTGGTATCAGATTGGATGGATAAAAATGTCGTGCTGATTCCATATAATATGCCTGCTGCCGATGTTGCAATGGTTTTTGAGCAACGCGATCTGATTTCAGCACCCGTGGTAGCGGAAAATAATCGGTTGTTGGGAATAGTCACTATTGATGATGTGGTCGATGTGATTAGAGATCAGGCTGACCACTCTTTCATGAGTATGGCTGGTCTTGACGAAGAGCAAGATATGTTTGCGCCAGTTGTTGATAGTGCAAAACGTAGGGCGGTTTGGTTAGGGATTAATTTGTTGACAGCATTTTTTGCTTCGTGGGTGATTGATTTATATGAAGCTACATTAGATCAAATTGTTGCATTGGCAGTATTGATGCCGATTGTAGCAAGTATGGGGGGTATTGCGGGCAGTCAAACTCTAACATTAGTGGTCCGTGGGTTAGCGCTTCGACAGATTGGTCAAGCAAATGCCTTAAATCTGATTATAAAAGAACTTTCCATTGGAGCGATTAATGGTGTCGCGTGGGCTGTTATTGTTGCAATCGTAGGTGGGTTGTGGTTTCAAAGTGGCAGCATTGGGCTGTTGTTAGGTGCGGCATTGGTTATTAATTTAATTTGTGCGTCATTAGCCGGAACGGCAATTCCGCTTATTTTACATAAAGTCGGGATTGATCCAGCGCTTGCGGGTGGGGTGCTATTAACAACAGTAACTGATGTTGTAGGATTTATGGCCTTTTTAGGATTAGCAACAGCCTTTCTTATGTAGCAGATTTCCCAATTCAGCGGGAAAGTACTGCTGAATTGGGCTGTTTTTTACCAGGTGCAGCAAGCAACCAGTTTAGATAATGGGCATAGTTTTTATTCGATAAGTGATAGCATTTCAGTTCGGCCCTGTTGTTCGATTGAAATTTTTTCTTCGCGGGCCAGCCAGCCAATAGCGCGTTGAATATCATTTTTGCTAAGACCTGTGCCATTTGCTATTTTATTAACGCTAGACGCGCCATTGGTATCCAGGAATTTCCATACTTTTCCGGCGGTATTGCCGATTGATGTGGTTAAGCTCATAAAGTTCTCCTGTTAATTTCTTGATGCGTGAGATTCTTTTTGCTGGGCGTCTGGGAGTACGATATTTAACTCCAAAGTTTCCTGTTCATCGTCCTGCTCAAAAATAACTGAAATATCTTCTTGATCAACATGAACATATTTGCGCACAACTTCAAGCAGCTCTTGTTGTAATCGCGGCAAATAAGACGGCTGATGTTGTGACGCCCTTTCATGGGCGACCAAAATTTGGAGTCGTTCTTTAGCGATTGATGCTGATTTGGGTTTAGATTTTTTAAAGTAATCCAATAAGCTCATTTATTTGCTCCCGAACAGCTTGCTGAAAAGCCCCTTTTTTTCTTCATTAATAAAGCGGTGGGGTACGTCTTCGCCTAAATAACGTGCAACAATATCATTATAGGCTTTGCCAGCATCACTTTGCTCATCCAAAATAACAGGGGTTCCAGAATTAGAAGCATTTAGAACGGATTGAGATTCCGGAATAACGCCCAATAAATGCAATGATAAAATTTCCTGCACATCATCGACACTAAGCATTTCACCTAAATTAACCCTTTTCGGGGAGTAGCGGGAAAGTAGCAGATATTCCTTGATCGGGTCTTTACCCTGTTCTGCGCGCCTGGATTTACTTGAGAGAATCCCCAGCATTCTATCAGAGTCTCGTACTGAGGCGACTTCGGGATTGGTAACGACAAATGCGTCATCAGCATAATACATGGCCAAGTGTGCGCCTTTTTCGATCCCCGCAGGAGAATCGCAAACGATATATTTAAAAGTTTTACTAAGTTCGTCCAAAACTTTTCCCACACCTTCGAGAGTTAGGGCGTCTTTATCTCGCGTTTGTGAGGCAGGTAATATGTATAGTTGATTACAACGCTTATCTTTGATTAATGCCTGATTGAGTGAGGCCTCTTCGTTGATGACATTGATGAAGTCATAAACCACACGCCGTTCACACCCCATAATTAAGTCGAGATTTCGTAAACCAACATCAAAATCAATGACAGCGGTTTTATGGCCTCTTTTTGCCAGGCCCATGGCAATAGCTGCGCTCGTCGTGGTTTTTCCGACGCCGCCTTTTCCGGATGTTACGACGATAATTCTAGCCAATGGATTTTTCCCCCTTTAAATTATAGGTATTCAATTACTAAATTTTGTTCTTTTAGAAATAATTGTACAGGCTTGCCTGGTGATATGTCATTCAGGTCATCATTTATTTTATATATGCCGTCAATTGAGACCAGTTCAGCCTGAAGATTGGAACAGAAAATGCGGCTGCCGCTGTTGCCTTGTACACCAGCTAAAGCCCGTCCTCTTAATGTTCCGTATACATGTATATTGCCCTCAGCCATTATTTCACTTCCAGCACTCACTTGGCTAAGTACAATCAAATCACCATGCGCGTAAACTCTTTGTCCAGAACGGATGGGATGAGTAATAATCTTAGTTTGGTTTTTTTCGTTGTCCGATTGTTGTTCAGCAACAGGAGTCGTTTCAATTTTTTGTGGTTTTGGCGCCGGCCTGTTAGTTTGGGTGGTTGATTGAACGGGAATGCCTAATTCATTTGCTGCAGTATTGTGTTCCGGTTTGCCGCCACGAATACCAACAGGAATGAATTTGTGTTTTCTAACAATGTCGAATAAGGCCTTCAAATCAAGATCTGTAGTGGTTTTAACCAAGATATTCAGATCAATGATCAGCGGCGAGTTCTTAAAAAACTCCGGTGCTTGTTGTACTTTAAACGCGAGTTGGTCTGATATGAGATGAAGATCATATTTGTTCAGAACAAGTAAAGGTACAGTAAAAGAACTGCTTTTAAGTTCCAGCACTGGTCGTTGTGACGTAGCGTTATGTGGATTTGAAGACATCCGTAATTGTTGGGATTGATGTTACACGGTTTATTGATGCAAATTTTAACATTGCTGATAAAAAAAAGCATTGTTCAATGATAGAAAACCATGTTTTTGAATTTGTAAGGCGCAATAAAAATGTGGATAAATTTTAACCATAAAATGATTTGAGGCTTGCATTACTGCCAGTTATCCTTTATTTTAACCAATCCCAAAAGGCTAGGGGTGCTTTGGTGAAGATGACTAGAAACAATATCTTCCTCAAAAGCTGAGACAAACCCTTCGAACCTGATTCCGGTTAATCCCGGCGTAGGAAAGCCCGCTTTTTCTGCGCTATGTTATTGTATTTTAGGAGATAAGCATGAGCGCTATCCGCAAAGAAATCCCATCAAATTCAGAGGCAAGTGTCAAAATAGATTCTTATCCTGCATCTGAAAAAGTCTATATTCAAGGCAGTCGATCTGATATTCGTGTGCCCATGAGGAAAATCAGTTTATCTGATACACCTGCATCGTTTGGCGCAGAAAAAAACGGTCCGGTTTATGTCTATGATACTTCCGGTGTTTATACAGACCCTGACGTTAAAGTAGATTTGCAAAAAGGGCTTGCCGCAATTCGTAACACCTGGATTGAAGAGCGGGGCGATACGGAGCTTTTATCAGGACCCAGTTCCAAATATGGGCAAGAGCGACTGACGGATGAATCGACTGCTCATTTGCGTTTTGAACATATTCGTTTACCCAGACGAGCCAAGTCGGGAATGAATGTTAGTCAGATGCATTATGCCCGAAAAGGGATTGTTACGCCGGAAATGGAATTTATTGCTATTCGTGAAAATCAAAACCTGGATGAAATGCGTGATTTATATAGAAATCAGCATCCTGGTCAGTCTTTTGGCGCCTCCATCCCAGAGCGGATTACCCCTGAATTTGTACGCGACGAAGTGGCCAGAGGGCGGGCAATTATTCCCGCAAACATTAATCACCCAGAGTTGGAACCAATGATCATTGGCCGTAATTTTCTGGTAAAAATCAACGGCAACCTGGGCAATTCTGCAGTGACTTCATCCATCGAAGAAGAAGTAGAAAAAATGCTTTGGGGTATTCGTTGGGGCGGCGATACCATTATGGATCTTTCTACCGGCAAAAATATCCACGAAACACGGGAATGGATGTTGAGGAATTCCCCGGTTCCGATTGGAACCGTGCCTATTTATCAGGCATTGGAAAAAGTGGATGGCAAGGCTGAGGAGCTAACCTGGGAAATTTATCGGGACACCTTAATTGAACAAGCTGAGCAAGGTGTTGATTATTTTACCATTCATGCCGGCGTACGGTTGCATCATGTACCTTTAACTGCCAAACGATTAACGGGTATCGTGTCACGTGGTGGTTCTATTATGGCGAAATGGTGTTTAGCCCATCATACCGAAAGCTTTCTTTATACTCATTTTGAAGAAATCTGTGAAATTATGAAAGCTTATGATGTTTCATTTTCATTGGGTGATGGTCTAAGGCCCGGTTCAATTGCGGATGCGAATGACGAAGCCCAGTTTGCGGAGCTGGAAACCTTGGGAGAATTAACCAAGATAGCCTGGCAACATGATGTTCAAACCATGATTGAAGGGCCTGGGCATGTGCCTTTGCATATGGTCAAAATCAATATGGAAAAGCAATTGGAAGATTGTTACGAGGCGCCGTTTTATACTTTAGGCCCATTGACTACCGATATTGCACCTGGATATGACCATATCACTTCAGCGATCGGAGCGGCCAATATTGGTTGGTATGGCTGCGCAATGCTTTGCTATGTAACCCAAAAAGAACATTTAGGTTTGCCTAATCGACAGGATGTGCGTGAAGGAATTGTGACTTATAAAATTGCTGCTCATGCTGCTGATTTGGCAAAAGGTCATCCAGGTGCACAAGCTCGAGACAATGCCATGTCCAAGGCACGTTTTGAATTTCGTTGGGAGGATCAATTTAACCTTGGGCTGGATCCTGAGAAAGCCCGATCTTTTCATGACGAAACATTACCTAAGGATTCTGCCAAAGTTGCGCATTTTTGTTCAATGTGTGGGCCGCATTTCTGTTCTATGAAAATCAGTCAGGATGTGCGAGATTATGCGGCTCAAAAAGGCATAGATGAGCAGGAGGCATTAAAAGCTGGAATGGAAGAAAAATCCAAAGAATTTCTTGAAGAAGGCGCGGATATTTATCACAAGCTTTAAGTTTATTTGATAGAGCGGGTTTCAAGGATGAAGCCTGTTGAATTCAGTAATAGCCGGGAGATGGTTGGACATATTGCCTTGTTGACAGGCCGTAATTTTTTCGATGCAAGGAGACTGTCGGGTTAAGAAGATACTATTGCGACAATGGGAAATCGACTTCTTTGTTCAGTCTTTTTCGTTGGCTAATGCCACTTGCTTTTTGATGACCCCGCTAACCCGGTATTCTCCTTTTTTACAATTCCCTAAGCCCATCAGTTGGTTCACCTTTAATGGTTCTAAATCCAGCTAATAATGCGGCACAAAATGCTGCTAAAGTGGTGATGGTCAATGCCAGAAAGTAGTGACTTGGTAACAAACGGCAAATGTCAGTAGTATCTGTAAATTCAGAAATAAAGTGGGTCATTGTGAATGCTACAAACTGGAAGATTACAATGGCTAAAAACCAGCCAAGACCAGCGGTAATCATTGCCTGAATAATTGGAAAGCAAATAATTTCGCTGGTTCGAAAGCCAGTCAAACGTAATATACAGAGTTCTTTGTATTTGCGGTCAACATTGGCCCAAAGATTGGCGCCAAGGGATAGAATATAGCCAATGATGCTGGTGAATGCCACGACCCAGTAAACTGTAGTCAAATTTTGATCCAGTCTGTTGACGACAGCAATTTCATGAGCTCGGGTTCTAACATCAATTCCCTGTTCGTTTAACCATTGTTTTAGAGGCTCAACATCGTTGATTGTTTTAGCAAATAATCTGAATCCTGTGTAGTAGTTTTGTAATTTATTTGGTTTTCCTGACCAACCAAGTTCTGGTACAGCATGACCATCACGAAAATTTTCTAAAGCTTCAACTAAGGTTAGAGAACAAAAAGCACCATCCCGGTTAAATGATTGACTTTCAGCAACAGCGAGTACCCGTAGTGGGATATGAACTCTTTGGGTTTTATTATGGTACTTTCTTGATATGCTGCCATCTATACGATCGCCCGCTTTTACTGATAATTTATTAGCTGCGCTTTTCGATAAAATGATTTCGTCAATTTGTTTGGGCGCACGATTTATTTCAGGAAGTAAAGGATCATTTTCCGCGGTTGGGATCAGCTCGACATTTAATATTTTGTTAGCAGTTTTGCTCTTCAACTGAATATTGGCCGCCAGGTTCCTCTTTAAAGGTATGATAAAAGATACATCAGAACGACTTTTAATTTCTTTAAACCAATCAGGTTCAATATGTTTACTACTAACAGGTCGTAATTCCCGGTTGAGTGGTTCTTCAACAAGTCGACTTACCATTTTGCCAATAATACCAAATTTTAAGCCAAATAAGATCATCAAGGGAGCGAGGATTGATGCTAATGCTAAAACATGACAGATTGATATTTGCCATTCGTAAAAATAGTCTCGAGCGGCAAGTTTAAAGATTTTAAACATACAGAAAGCTTAAATAATGCTGGTTTCAGTTAGGTTTTCAGAATAGCTGGTATGGAGATAATAACGGTGTAAGCCAAAACTTTTAAGGGGTTGCCAATCATGGCTGGCAATGATTAATGTGATATTGAATTGTTCTGCCAGATTAATAAAAAGCTCCATGACAACTTTGGCTGAGTAGGGGTCTAACGAAGCAGTTGGTTCGTCCGCAATGACAATTTTGGGTTTATGAGAAAGTGCGCGGGCTATAGCAACGCGTTGACGCTCGCCAATCGAAAGAACCGCAGGCGATTTTTTCAGATGTCTTTCCAGCTTCAAATCATTGATTAATTGAAAAACAATTTCGTCTTCAAGCGGTAAATCGAGAATTTCTCGCGACAATAAAATATTTTCCTTGACTGTAAGATAGGGTAACAACCCACCAGTTTGCATTACATATCCAATATAGCGTTTCCTGAGCTGGCTTAATGGATCCAGGTGTTTTCTTTGCCATTCAACAGCAATATTAATCGAGCTTTGGTGTTGTAAATAAAAATTAAAAATTTCAGAGTAACTGGGTTGGGCAATAAATGCCAGCATATCAAGCAATGTTGATTTGCCACAGCCACTTTCGCCAATAAATGCAATTTTATCGCCTTGATGAATGCGGAGATTGTGGATGACCATATTAAACCTTGCGTTTTCTAACCCCCTGCTTCGGCTGACTTTAAAGAGCTTGTAAAGAAGCAATGGTTGACCGTTGGAATGCGTTTTCATGCTGTTAAAAGAAATAGGTTGTTTGGTTGTTTATTGAGCAAAAAGATCAAATACAAAGGGTAAAGTAGCCAAGATTTCAGGTTTTGAAAAATGAACGAATTTAGTAGGTTATAATACCCGGGCCATTTTAAAAGGATGGGATGGATTGCAATATAGTTGGTTGAAAATATGTCCGCATAAAACCACTCTATTATAAACTTTTTGTTTGTGCAATTGATTAAAGCTTTACAATTTTTTTAGTAATAAGGTAATTTTTTAGAATGTCTTCATCACAATCAGATCGTATTCAAGATCCCTTCGGTCCGGAACTGGAACTTGATTATTTTTATATTTCTGCAAGTTTGGACTCTGTTTGTCAACAAGTGTTTGCTGATGTCAGTTGCGGTGAAGGTGCTGTTTTGATTAGCGGTGAACCCGGTATGGGGAAGAGCTTTTTTCTGAAATCCCTGCTGCACAATCTGGATAAAAAAGTGAAATTTTATTCGCTTGGGAATAATGATGTTATACATAAAAGCTTTTCAGAAATTGTAAATCAGCTTTGCCATTTTTTGGAGATTGATACCGAGGATATGGATTTCTTCGAAAACATACTGGCTTTAGATCGCTATTTGAATCAGCCAGGAAATATTCATACAAGAGTGGCGCTGGTGATTGATGATGCAGATCAATTATCAGATGAAATTTTAAAAAAACTGTTGATGCTTTCAGTTGCTCCATTACCCGACCGTGGTTCGTTACAGATTATTCTGACTGGAGAATCAAACTTAAAGTCGCGAGTTTTGAAAATACAGTTGCCTGCCGATGCAGAGTTAAAAATTAGTTCGTATCAATTACAAAAATTATCTGAACAAGAAGTTAGGTATTACATCGATAAGCGGCTCCAAACAATCGGACAAAAAATTGAAAGCCAGTTTAAACCTGAAGCCATAGAAAAAATAGTTAGTCATTCTAAAGGTATTCCGGCATTAATTAATATACTTTGCTCTTTGTCATTAAAAAAACTAGCAGGAGAAAAAAAACCGGTAGTGACCAAAAAGATTGTAGAAAAAGTCATTAAGGATGCTCCTGTTTTGGAAAGGATTTCATTAAAAAAAACCGATGAAGCTGGAATAGATGAATTAGGCTCTGCTACCACCATTGAAAAGTTCTACCATCGATTAACATACGACAAGCAGAATGCCCAGAATGAAGAGACAGCCGAGCAAGAAACCAAACCCGATTATGTGACAGCAAGCGGTTATTTCTGGGGGTTTGGTGTCATTATGTTGTTGCTGTTTATTATGTTTTTATTCAGTCCAGCAGATAATATTCTGGAAAAAGCCAGCAAAAAAGATTTGATGGCTAATACTAATGAATCGCTACCCCAGGCAAAAGCAATTGAACAGTCAGATCAAGCTGTGCTTTCCTTTGAGGAGGCAAGTAACCCAAGTCAGTCATCCGGACCATTAAAGCCCTTGTTGATGCCGGGCAAAAAAAGTTTGTTCCAAAAAGTACTTACCCAGCCAGGGGCCATACTTTATCAGCAACCTAAGGTTACGTCATTTGATGCTATCCCACTCCCCGCTTTTTCTGTTTATTATGTTTATTTGAGACTAAAAGATGATTCTGGACGCGAATGGGTTCAGGTTGGGCTTGGGCGCAAAGGTAATTTGGCTGGATGGATAACCACGGATAGTGTACAAGATTGGAACCAAGGTCTAACGCTTAGTTTTAAAGACCCTGGAAAACAAGACAGGGTGATGTTGTTTAAAGATAAATCATCTTTAATTAAACTCGCAGAAAATTATGATATTGAAACTTATAAAAAACTCCATAAAGAGGCAACACAAGGGAAAGTTGGCAAAGATTCACCTGTCGTTGCAATTCAACCTGACAAACACATAGATTTTAATAGGAATTTTTATCTGTTGCCAATTCAGGATCATGAACAAATTTATCTGAATAATGAAGTAGCCCGTTTATTAAAAGTTTCCAGCGTTGCGCGCAAAGAAAAACCAATTAAGAAAATTGCAAAAAATGTGGGCGATTCAAATATTAGCAACCATGAGGCTATTAGTGTTCCAAGCAATAGTTACAAGGCTGGTATAACCTTCGTCATAGATTCTACATTTTCGATGCAGCCTTTTATTGATCGAACCCGGGAAGCGGTAGCAAAAATTTATGGGACTTTGGAAAAAGCAGATTTAATCGGTCAGGTTAACTTTGGGTTAATTGCTTTCAGGGATAATACTGATGTCGTTCCAGGAATTGAATATTTAACCCGGCAATATGTCAGTTTAAAGCAGGGTGAAAACCCACAAACCTTTATGGCGGCTGTTAATGGTTTAAAAGCCGCTGAAATTTCCAGCAGAGGCTTTATAGAAGATAGTTATGCGGGTATTTCAAAAGCATTGAAAGATCTCGACTGGTCGCCATTTGCGGCGCGCTATATTATTTTGATTACTGATGCAGGGGCTAGAGAAGCTGGCGACCCGCTGGCCTCAACAGGTTTAACTGCAAGCCGGTTGAAACGATTGGCGCAAGAAAATAATGCGGCGATATTTGTCATGCATATTTTAACACCTGATCCCCAGGCAGATCACAAGCTGGCGGAAAGACAGTATCGTACAGTTTCGCATTATCCAGGTATTGGTAGCTTTTATTATGGCGTTCCAACAACCAGTTTGGAAGAGTTTGGCAGTGTAATAGAACAGTTGGCTAAACAAATCACTTACCAAGTGTCAACAATAAACGGCGGGAAAAAAGTTCCGTTTGAACCAGAACAGCACAACCCACGACTAATTGAGTTGCAACGGAAAGTAGCGAAACTCGGTCATGCTCTGGAATTACAATACCTTCAAAAAACCGGGCAGGGGAAAATTCCTGATGTATTCAGTGCCTGGGTGTTGGATAAAGATTTTAAACATCCGGAAAAGCCAGCTTTGGAAGTTCGGGCGTTGTTAACTCGTGATCAATTATCTGATTTACATGATGTTTTAAAGAAAGTGCTGGAAACTGCGAGACAAGGGCAAGTGTCCCCAAAACAATTTCTTGATGAGTTGAAAAGTCTAGCGGCAACTTTGATGCGAGATCCCAAGCAACTAGGAACAACCACCAGTACAACCTCTGGACAGCCACGGAATTTAGCTGAAATGGGCTTTATGAGAGAGTATATCGAGGATTTACCCTATACTGGGGAAATCATGAATGTCTCATTAGAAGATTGGCAAACCTGGTCTGCAACACGGCAGGGTGAGTTTTTAAAACGCTTACAAGATAAAATCAATTATTACCAAAAGATCCATGATAATGTCGATTTATGGGTCAGCCTTGATGGTGAGGCAATTGATGGTGACGCTGTTTATGCATTGCCATTGGAAATGCTTCCTTGACGAAATAGTAATGATTAAGCGTAACCATTCAGCATATTTGATATATCTAAAATTTCTCAAAAGCAGTAACTTATGGAAGAAGTGTATGTGTCATGGATGACACAATCAAGCCTACATGGACGTATTTACGACGTCTTCTGGAATAAGTAGTTACGATTAAGCTAGCCTTGAGGATTCTCAGGGATAGAAAAAAAGTCCGCTATTGCTGCGTTTTTACACTTAGTCCTTAAAAAAAGGGAGGTACTTTCTAAACGAGATATCCTCAAACGCAAAAGACAGATTTACCCATAATGCGATTCAATATAACGTTCAACAATTTGCTGAAATTCACCAGCAATATTGTCGCCTTTTAAGGTCACTGTTTTTTGGCCGTCTTCATAGACGGGGGCGACTGGCGATTCACCCGTGCCAGGTAGGCTGATACCAATATTGGCATTTTTGCTTTCACCCGGGCCATTAACAACACATCCCATTACCGCGACTTCCATTTCTTCGACGCCTTGATATTTCTCACGCCAAATTGGCATTTGGTCGCGCAGGTAGCCTTGAATATCCATCGCCAGTTTCTGGAAATAATCGCTAGTGGTGCGACCGCAGCCTGGGCAAGCGATTACCATTGGTACAAAAGAACGAAAGCCCATGGTTTGTAAAATTTCCTGGGCGACGACGACTTCTTTGGTTCTTGCGCCTCCCGGCTCTGGTGTTAAAGAAATTCGAATAGTGTCGCCAATGCCTTGCTGCATAAGCACCGAAAGAGCCGCAGCGGAAGAAACAATACCTTTTGAACCCATGCCAGCTTCAGTTAATCCTAAATGCAAGGCATAATCACTGCGGTTGGATAAATCCTGGTAAATGCTGATTAAATCTTGTACATTGCTGATTTTACAAGACAAAATTATTTTATCTCTGGGCAGGCCTAGTTCATGTGCCGTGGCTGCGCTTTCCAATGCAGAAACAATGATGGCTTCGCGCATTACTACAGATAAATCATCCGGTGTCGCTTTTTGCCGGTTTTCATCAATTAGGCGGGTTAAAACCGCCTGATCCAGGCTTCCGCCATTAACACCAATTCTGACGGGTTTGTTATAGCGACAAGCAAATTCAATCATTTGGGCAAATTGTGGGTCACGGCTTTTACCGCGTCCAACATTACCGGGGTTTATTCGAAATTTCGCTAGTGCTGCAGCACAATCGGGATATTTATCCAGTAATTTGTGACCATTAAAATGGAAATCACCAATAATGGGAACAGAAAACCCTTTTTGATCAAGTTTGTTGCGAATTTCAGCTACGGATCTGGCCGCAGCTTCACTATTGACGGTTACACGAACCAATTCAGAGCCAGCCGTTGCCAACTCCATAATCTGTTTTACAGTCGCGTCAATATCCGCAGTGTCGGTATTGGTCATCGACTGGACTACGATAGGTGCGCCGCCCCCCACTTTGACGTCGCCAATCAAAACTTGCTGGGTATTTTTTCTCGGACTGATGGACATAATTTATAAACTCAAATTAACAATTCTGCGGATTTTAAATGCTCGTTCCTAAGCCGTTAAAAATATATGATCGATATTTTACAGGTAAATGTTAGGCAATATAAATTTTTTGAAAATGGTCTCAGCAGGTCAAGAATCATCAACTAAACTTAATGAGATATGTTTTCTATAAAATAACCATGTTCTGAAAACTGGTGAAGATTAATTACTTTTCTGACATTCATTTGGAGTTTGGCGAGCTTGAAATGCCAAATTCTGATGCTGATATTATTATTGCCGCAGGTGATATTGGCGTTTCGCGGCAAGGCGTTGATTGGTTAAAAACTTTTAACAAACCAGTTATTTATGTTGCTGGCAATCATGAGTTCTATGGAAATGAGCACGCTGAAATATTAAGGGATATTGCCAGCCAATGTAAAAACAGCAATATTCATTTTCTGGAAAACCAGCATATAACACTCTACGGTGTGCGCATTCTGGGTTGTACGCTTTGGGCAGATCTTTATATTGAGGGTGAAAAAAAAGCAGGTAAGCTGAATAGGTCATTAAATGATTTTAAACGGATAACATTTCTGGATGATGCTTTTGACCCGGATCACTTCAGTTGGCTACACCAGCGCTCAAAAAACTGGCTAGAGGAAGAATTGGCCAAGCCCTTTGCCGGAAAAACCATCGTAGTGACTCATCATGCGCCAACCGCCTGGAGCTGGAATGATTCACCCAAGGCATTAAAAAAACTGGCCTATTGCAATGATTTGAAATCTTTGTTTCATGAATATGATATTGCAGCCTGGTTTCATGGACATATCCATTCGCCGGCGGATTATCGAATTTCAGGCGCCAGAATTTTGTCCAATCCCAGAGGTTACTTTGGTAGAAAAATGGTTGAAAGTTTTGATGTGAATAAGATGGTTGAGATTTGAAGAGTTTTTTTGAATGGAGAAATATATGAAAAATTTTTTAGAAAGAAAATTTGGAGAAAAAATAGTTACAATTTTATACGATCAGGATCAATCAGATTACGAAGTTGATGCGCTAACTCTTAAGAAAGAGGAAAGCCAGGAAATTCTTATTAAACTTAATACGGCCGCAAATAAAAAAATTATCGAAGATGAAATAATAAAAAAATTCACTTGGGCATTTGATTTTCCTGGTTATACAGGAAAATTTGGACCGAGAAAATATATGGTCATTGGGTTAGAACCACATATTGAGAAACGTAATTTCCAAAAA
Organism: Methylomonas sp.; assembly: GCA_026989395.1. Lineage (GTDB taxonomy): Bacteria > Pseudomonadota > Gammaproteobacteria > Methylococcales > Methylomonadaceae > JALSJK01. The sequence continues at coordinate 26,701 of JALSJK010000158.1, read as the reverse complement.
ACATATGATATTGATACCATCGCAAAAAATTATGATATCCACGTAAAAAATGGAAATTGCGCAGGAGGGTGCTTGAATGTCGGTAATTCATGGAAGCTGTGGAAAAGGTTAATAGAACTAACAAGTGCGCCAATTAATTCTATAGAAGATTGGGATAAATTTTTCTTGCAGTTTTATATAACAGATCTATGTCATTTTGCACCAAAAGGAAAAGCAAACAAAATTGAAGAAATTGGAAAAAATAAATGGAAAAAAATTCGATCAAATGTTGCTGGGCAATTTCTCAAGGATGAAATTTTGTTTGTAAAGCCTGAATTGATTATATCTCATGGAAGAGAAGTGGCAATTTCAGTGGGCGAAATACTCAAGACTTTTGATAAGTCAATGAAATTGCCTCAATTTATTGACACACAAGTTAATGGCAAAAAGATTAAGCACGTAGCTATTGGTCATCTGGCTTCAGGATCGGCTAATCCATGGTGGAAAAAGAATGAGTCTCAGGTAAAGAGAAAAATGAAATCTGTTTAAAACGGAATTGGTCAACTATTCCTGAAGTTTAGGTCAGACTGATAAATCAATTTTATTGAAATTGGATTCATTATGAGCAATGCCAGAATTAGTCTGATTATTTTGAAAAATCTCCGCTCTAGCCTTATTTGCCATGGCCGAGGCCTGACTGGCAACTGCTTTATCTTGAGCTGATGGATTGGCAGGCGCCAGTGCAGCTCTACGAATTGTTTCGGCTTTTTTCAAAGTCGCAATTGGATCGCCGGCAACGTCCGATGTATCAATATTCACTTCACCGCCGATGGCATAACTGGTTCCATCGGGTCCTTTTTCATAGCTGAAACTGGCGCCGCCCATCGCCAAACCGCCAGCAGCGCTGAGATGAGCTTGCTCATGGGTTTTTACCTCGCGGTCTCGGGATTTTAGATATTCCAGTTTCTGTTGGTCTTCTTGAGATAATTCTTGCTGTAGTGATTGTTCAGATAATTCTGGCAGCTTTTCAGTAGAATTTTTGTCTTGTTCTACAGGTACAGCCTGTTCTCCTTGCAAGGCGGGAAAAACGGTTGGTAACGGACTTGAAATGGCAGCAAGCATAGCCAGACTATAATGATATTGTGATAAAGCTAAAAATAGCAGAATCTGAAAATTCTGCCTTGAACTGGATCACGTATAATAAAATATTTTGTTTTCCCATTGATGAGCAGTATCCCCGAACAAATTCAGCAATTAATTCGCCAGCTACCGAAATGTCTGAATAAGGACAGATTTCAGATCAAGCGACAATTAGACAGGCTGCGTAGTGAGCATAATAGAGGCAAGCAATTGTCAGTTCCGCTCTCTGACATTTCCAGACGAATTCAAAACTCAATTAATGCCCGAAAAAAGCGAGCTGCCAGTATCCCGGTTCTTGAATATCCAGATTTGCCGGTTACTGCTAAGAAAGATGAAATTGCCAAACTGATCAAACAAAATCAGGTGGTAATTGTTTGCGGCGAAACCGGCTCCGGTAAAACCACACAGTTGCCTAAAATTTGTTTAGCGATTGGAAGAGGCTGTGCAGGATTTATTGGCCACACTCAACCCCGCCGAATTGCCGCCCGTACTGTTGCCGACCGAATAGCCGAAGAATTAGCGGAGACAGTTGGAAAAACGGTTGGGTATAAAGTCCGTTTTCATGATAAAACCCGGGATCAATCGCTTATCAAATTGATGACCGATGGTATATTATTAGCCGAGTCGCAAAATGATCCCTATCTGAATCAATACGATACCATTATCATTGATGAAGCTCACGAGCGCAGCCTGAATATTGATTTTTTACTCGGCTATCTGAAATGGTTATTACCACGGAGGCCGGATTTAAAGCTGATTATCACTTCGGCAACCATTGATCCTGAACGGTTTTCCAAGCATTTTAATAATGCCCCGATTATTGAAGTGTCGGGCAGAACTTATCCGGTAGAAATTCGTTATCGTCCAGTTGAGCAAATCGAAGAAGACGATGAAACCACGCCGGATTTGCAACAATCGATTGCTAATGCGGTGGATGAATTACAGCGGGATATATCAGGTGATATTCTGATTTTTCTCAGTGGCGAACATGAAATCAGAGAGACTGCCGAAACCCTACGCAAACACAATCTGAAACATTGCGAAATTTTACCGCTTTACGCCAAATTAAGCGTGAGTGAACAGGAGCGTGTATTCAAACCCAAAGGACAAAGACGGATTGTGTTGGCAACCAATGTTGCCGAAACCTCATTGACCGTGCCGGGAATTCGCTCAGTCATTGATACCGGCCATGCCCGGATCAGTCGTTACAGTCATCGCAGCAAGGTTCAGCGTTTACCGATAGAAAAAATCTCCCAGGCCAGCGCCAATCAGCGTGCGGGACGGTGCGGACGTGTCGCTGAGGGAATCTGTATTCGCTTATATTCTGAAGAAGATTATTTGGCCAGACCTGAATTTACAACGCCGGAAATTTTACGCACCAACCTGTCATCGGTGATTTTACAAATGGCTAGTTTGAAGCTGGGTGATATTGAAAAATTCCCATTTGTCGAACCGCCGGAAAGTAAAATGATCCGGGATGGTAAAACATCGTTGCAGGAAGTTAATGCACTGGATAAAACCGGTAAATTGACTGAAACCGGAAGGCGGCTAGCAAAATTGCCGATTGATCCGGAGCTGGCACGGATGTTATTGGAGGCAAATAAACAACACTGTTTGACTGAAGTGGCGATCATTGTTTCCGGTTTGAGTGTTCAGGATCCCAGAGAAAAACCGGCGGATAAAATGCAGCAAGCAGATGCCAAGCACGCTGCTTTTCGGGTGGAAAATTCGGATTTTTTAACTTTTCTCAACATCTGGAATATTTTTGAAGAAAAGAAAAAACATTTGTCGAACAATAAATTACGCAAATATTGCCGCGACAATTTTCTTTCCTATCTGCGCATGCGGGAATGGCATGATATTCATACCCAGATCATGCAGGTTATTAAAGGCGAGTTAAAGCATAAAGCCAATCAGATTGATGCCAGTTATGAGGAAATTCATCGGGCGCTGTTAACCGGCCTGTTATCCAATATTGGTTTTAAACATGAACAATATGAATATCTTGGCGCCAGAAATCTCAAGTTTTTTATTTTTCCTGGATCGGGTTTGCATAAAGTGCGCCCCAAATGGATTATGGCGGCAGAACAGGTTGAAACCAGTAAGGTTTATGCAAGGTGCGTGGCAAAAATAGAACCGGAATGGATTGAGCAGGCTGGAAAGCATCTGTTAAGGCACAGTTACTTTGATCCCCATTGGGAAAAGAAAGCTGGTCGTAGTGCAGTTTATGAGCGAACTACCTTGTATGGGTTGACGTTGCAGGCGAAACGCAAGGTGCCTTTTGAGCGGATTGACCCGATTGCAGCGCGGGAGATTTTTATACGTTCAGCATTGGTGAATCACGAATATCACACGAATGCGCCATTTTTTAAAGCCAATCAAAAATTACTGGAAGAGGTGGGTTATATTCAGCATAAAGGCCGCAGGGTTGATTTGATTGAAGATGAAGAGTGGTTATATCGCTTTTATGATCGAAAGCTTCCTGAACAAGTTGTCAGCGGCATTACCTTGGATAAATGGCGTAAGCAGGCAGAAAAACAAAATCCGAAAGTTCTTTTTTTGACCAAGGAAGATTTAACCCGAGAGCAGGATCATCAAGTCAATGAATGGGATTTTCCAGACCAGATCAAAATTGGGGAATTGAAAATAGCTTTACAATATCGCTTTGAACCTGGGCATGAGGAAGACGGGGTAACTGCCATTGTTCCGGTTCACCAGTTAAATCAATTGACTGAGGCTCCCTTTGAATGGCTGGTGCCAGGTTTGCTCAAGGAAAAACTGGTGGCCTTGGTCAAGTCATTGCCAAAAAATATCAGAAAATACTTTGTGCCGGTTCCACAAACCGTTGAAAGATGTCTGGAAATTGAACCGGATGCCAAAGGTTCACTTTATGAATGGTTAGGAACAAGGTTGCGCAAATTGACGGGCGAAGCTATTCCAAACACCGCCTGGAATCCGGATGAATTACCAGATCATTTGCGGATGAACTTTCGGGTGATTGACGAAAATGATAAATTACTGGATTTTGGCCGAAATCTCAAAGCATTACAGCAACAGCACGCAGTCAAGGCAGAGCAGAGTTTCGATCAATTGGCGGTAGATGAATTAAATTACACAGATTGTGTAGACTGGACGTTTGGCGATCTTCCGGAAACCAGGCAATTCACGCTGAACGGCCAGGCTTTTGTCGGTTATCCGGCCATTATTGATGAAGCTGATTCAGTTGGTGTCAGAATTATAGAAACCCAAAAAAAGGCGGAACAATTACATCGGGCGGGGTTGGTGCGTCTGTTTTTGTTGCGGTTACGCAAGGACAGCAAGTATATTCTGAAAAACCTCCCGTATGCGCCGGAAGCTGAATTGGTTTATCAACGCCTGGGAAAACATCCGATAGTGCCAATGTCAAATCATCTGGCCAATTTCAAGGATGATATCTTGTTTCTGGCTTTTTCAGAAGTATTTGTCAGCCAGGCTTCGATACGCAAACAACAGGATTTTGAACAATGCCTGGCAGAAAAAAAATCTCAATTGATTGCATTTGCTAATGAGGCAGGAACCCGCATCAAAGATTTAATGCAGCAATATATTGAATTAAAAAAACAATTACAGAAATTGCCGCAGCAGGAAGCGGCAACGCAGGATATTATTCAGCAACTTGATTGTCTGGTTTATCAGGGATTTCTCAAAACCGTCAATTATGAAAATTTAACAGCTTATCCGCGTTATTTAAAAGCCATTGAATATCGAATTGAAAAAATGTTTCAGGAACCCCAAAAAGACCAGCAAAAAATGCAGGAGGTCAGGCGTTTTCAAAACTGGTTCTGGGACAAGCAAAAAAAACTGGCCAAAAATGAGCAAATTCAACCAGAACACAGCCGTTTTCGCTGGATGCTTGAAGAATTCAGGGTGTCATTGTTCGCTCAACAATTGAAAACCGCTTATCCGGTTTCGGCTAAAAGATTGGAAAAAATCTGGCATGATGAGGTTTAAGGTTTTTTTTACTCAATTGGATCCAAAAAAGACAATAACGAATGGAAAATAATCTGAAAGTTTTACAACGTAACCAGGGTTATGAGGCACGTGATAAGCAAAAAAACAAGGATCGCTTAAGTCAGGTGATTTGTCAGGTATTTATGTCGCAATCAGCTTATATTCAAGCTGAATGGGTAATGTGGTATGTCCATTGCCGGTCAGAAGTCAGAACGCTTCCAGCATTGATTCAGGCATTATCCGCTCAGCAGAAAAAAATTGTAATCCCTTATTGTACGCATGATCAAAAAGGAGAGCGGCAACTGGGGCTTTGGTGGCTTGAAAGTTTGCAGGAATTAATACCCGGAACCTGGGGGATACTTGAACCGCCAAAATCTCGTTGGGATGAAAAGGCGAAACGAGTTGATCCACGCCAACTTGATTTAATTATGGTTCCTGGCGTTGCTTTTGATCATTCGGGTGGTCGGCTCGGAAATGGTGCGGGCTATTATGATCGTCTGTTAAGTAGCATTAAATCAGATACGGTGTTGACTGGCGTTTGTTTTGAATCACAGATATTGCCAGAAGTCGAAATGCAGGATCATGATGTATTTATGGATTATGTGATCACTGAGAACATGGTCTACAAGGGAAAAGGGAGATGAGTTGAATATTCAAAACATCCGCATACCAACATCCCCTGCTTTTTTATTGGATAAGGATAAAATTGTTCGATCTGCGGAAAAACTTCAGTATTTGCAGCAGCAAACGGGATGCAAGGTTCTTTATTCAATAAAGTCATTGCCGTTAACAACGGTGTTGCAGTGGCTTAAACCTTATGTTGATGGTTTTTCAGTGAGTTCATTATTTGAGGCAAAATTGGCCGCTGAAGTTTTGTCGGGTACAGGCAGCATTCATTTGACTACACCCGGGATTAATTCCAGGGAAATTAAGGAATTAGTCCATATTTGTCAATTCATCAGTTTTAATTCAGTCAGTCAATTGAATAGATTTGCTGGCTTAGGTTCGCAAAATTGCAATATTGGTTTGAGATTGAATCCGGGGCTTTCCAGTGTTGATGATATCCGATATGACCCGTGCCGAACTCATTCAAAATTGGGTGCGCCTTTACAGTATCTGCATGAAAAGTCAATTCAGCAGCAAATCCGGGGGTTGCATGTGCATACCCATTTTGCTGGAAAGGATATTAGACCGCTTGAAAAAGTGCTTGCATTACTTGAGCGGGATTTTCAAAAACAACTGTATTCAATCGAATGGTTAAATTTGGGCGGTGGATATTTATTGGATGAAATTGAAGATTTGGCAACATTGATTGATTTGATCCGTAGGTTACAGGAGCAATATCAGATACAGGTTTTTCTTGAACCGGGCAATGCTGTAGTTGGTCAAGCAGGGTTTATAGTTGCTTCAGTTATTGATTTGTTTGATAGTGACGGAAAAAGAATTGCGGTTTTGGATACCTCGATTAATCATAATCCGGAAGTCTTTGAATACCAGATAAAACCAGAATTAGTTAATCACGATGACAAGGGCCATTATTGTTATGATTTGGTAGGGAATACTTGCTTGTCTGGCGATATCTTTGGTGAATATCGTTTTTCTAAAGTCTTGGCTATCGGAGATTCTGTTTTTTTCAAGAATGTTGGCGCTTATAGTCTGGTAAAAGCCAGTCGTTTCAATGGCCATAATTTTCCAGATATTTATGCAATCAGCAACAACGAAGCGATTGGTCTGAAGAAATACTCGTATCAAGATTACAAAAATCAATGGGATGGATAAAAAATACTGAAGATTTCGTCAAATTTGGTGTTGGCCTTTTCTGTGACCGCTTCTAGTTCGGAAATGGTAAAAGCAGAAAAATTACTATCAATCATAAAGTTATCTGGATCAAAGATTTTTTGTTGGCTGAGTCTATAGGCGAGCTTGACGATATTGGCTTCTGTTTGAAACTGGCCTGCAAGTTCCGGTTTGCAATGGTGGCGAATGGTGGTTTCTATGATAGCGGGCAGATTCCATAACTTTGCCAGTTCAGCGCCGGTTTGAAAATGATCGAAGCCGAGCAGGTTATGTTCAATTTGTAATTCGTCTTTGTCACCAGCAGCTTTTTGTAAGCCGATTTCCCTTGCTAGTGCGGGAATTCGACGATAAAAAATAAGTCTGCCAATATCGTGTAACAAGCCACAGACAAAGATCGCATCAAGCGATTCGGGTTGACAGTGAGAATTGCAAAGTTCTTTGGCATTTAATGCGCATCTTAGGCTCATGCTCCAAAAATCCCGCATGGACATCATGCCGCCAGGTAAGGAAGAAAATTTATCAATAACCAGTGTAGCTAATACCAGTGTTTCTACTTCTTTAATGCCAATTAGGGTGATGGCGTGGGAAATTGTAGAAATCTGGGCAGGAAATCCATAAAAAGCACTATTGACAATTTTCAGTAATCTTGCTGTCAAACCAGGGTCTTTCTCAATAATTTCTCCTGCATCATTAAGAGTTTTGGTCGGATCTTCAGTGACTTTTTTTAATTCAAAAAAAAGTGTTGGAGGAGAGGCTAACTGAATGTCGCCTCGTAAAAGATCGGATATTGTAATTTCACTGTGTTTGGTTTTTGTCATGATGCTGTTTCTATGCAAGCATTATGCTTATTTTCAAATCATTACATTTCATCAGGCAAGCTTCAGTTATCCAGTTTTGACGGGTATTTCAGCAGTGATGGAAATGTACATATAAATTTTAGTTTAGTATGTATCATCAGTGGCGCAACTATAATTGTCAAATTTTAGGCATTTTTATTCGGTTATGATTAGGAAAGCGCATGAAATAACTTGAACAACTGGCTTGTCTATTTATCCATCTTCTTCTTCGTTGTATGAATACTACGCAGTCGCCCAACTTATTCTGTGCACGTAGTTTAGTATTTTCTTAATAAGGAAATATTTTTCGGATGATATTTTTATTCTGCCTATTGAATCAACCTTGATTCTTCAAAGGTTTTGTTATAACGTGTGCGGAGAAGTCTCGCTTTCTCCTGTCAATTCTAAATACTCCTGCCTTTTTTAGAACCTTAGTTTCGAGAAGGTGAAAAAATCTCATCATTATTAAATGGTGAATCAAAAATAATAAATAATTCAGGGTATTTCAATATGGTTTCCAATTTCGCTTTTTTTTATCAATGTATAGTCATCGCCGGAAGTGAACCGAGTTTCAGAGAAAACATACAACACATACTGAGTGCAAAAGGATTTGAAAATCTGGTTTTAGCGGCAAATGGGAAAAAGGTCTTTGAAACACTTCGTTCAATGGCCAGAACTCCAGATAAAATGGGAGTTATGATTATTCATCAGTCGCTTCCAGGCTGCCAGGTTGATGAGCTATGCAAAATTTTTTCCTGTAATGGACAGGATCAGGATATTCCAATCATTGTTGTTGGTGAAGATACTTCAGATTGGCAACAAAAACATGGTTTGAAAAGTGGTTGTTTAGTGAGTAATTTACCCGACACCTTCCGAAACGAAGAACTGGCAACGCTTGTTAATCTTTTTTTAACGATCAAAAATGAGCGGTGTTTTCGTTTAAAACAGGAAGAGCGTTTGATTAATGAATTGGCAGAGCGCAAATTGCTCAATGCCAAAATCACCTATTTATCTACCCATGATGAGCTGACCGGGCTATTAACCAGGAGTAGCCTGGATTACAAATTGAGAATCATTCTGCAACGAAATAATAATATTAACCGAAATGGTGCGCTGTTATTTCTTGACTTGGCCCGATTTGGCCTGGTTAATGAACTGGAGGGCTTTGGAGAAGGTGATCGGCTGATTGTTGAGGTGGTACAGCTTGTCAGAAGGACTGTCCGATCAGATCATTTATTTGCACGTCTGGGTTATGATGAATATTGTGTTTATCTTGATGATATTTCTGCCAGTGCAGCAAAAAAAGTTGCCCAAAGAATCGTTTCGTCACTGATTGATTTTCGTTTTATTTCAGGGTCAACTTGCTATAACCTGACGGTCAGCGCTGGAATGGCAATGGTTTTATCAGATAAAATGATTAGTCATCCTGAAGAATTAATTTCGCGAGCCAGACAAGCCAGTCACCTTGCCAAGGATTTAGGGCAACATCAGGTATGGGAATATAATGAAAGAGATCCGCAAATCCAGAAAAAAAATAACGATATCCAATGGGTGCCAATAATAAGGACGGCGCTGCAAGATGATCGATTCTTTCTTGAATATCAGCCTGTCATCAATTTACACACTGGAAAAATTTCTCATTATGAGGTTTTGCTCAGGATGGCCGGGCAAAATGGGGTTATCCATCCGGATGAATTTATTTCCGTAGCTGAGAGAACAGGACTGATTCACGGTATCGATTTATGGGTTGTGGAACATGCGATTGGATTTCTTGACGATTTACCGCCGGAAATGAACCATGTATCATTAGCAATTAATCTATCGAGTCAAGCGATCCAGGATGAGTCATTATTACCGGCAATCAAGCAACTTCTGGAATCAACGTGGATAAGCCCAAACCGGATTACTTTTGAAATAACAGAAACTGCAATCATCGAAAATTTTGAAAAAGCGCAAAAAATGATTCTGGAAATCAAATCGTTAGGTTGTTGTTTTGCCTTAGATGATTTTGGAACAGGGTTCTGTTCTTTTAACTATCTAAAATCATTCTCGATTGACTATCTGAAAATTGACGGGCAATTTATTCGTAATATTAGCAATGATGAAACTGACCAGGTTTTGGTCAAGGCAATGTGCGATATTGCCAAAAAACTGGGTTTGCAAACCATTGCAGAATTTATCGAGTCACTTGAATCACTGAATATTGCCAAAAGGCTGGGAATTGATTTTGCGCAAGGGCATTTATTCGGTCGACCTCAAACCATGATTATGAAGGATGAATCTATTTTTACTCGCGATTTATCTATTTTTAACGACTCGGATAGTTTTTCCACCAATAATCATTAATTAATTTTTGTGGCATCCAGCAGAAAAAAAAATACCAAGAAAACAGTCAAGACAAAAAAACACAAAAGGGGGCAGAAAAAGACATTTGGTACATGGTTGAAAAAGCTGTTTTTTATTGTTTTTGGTATTCTGACTTTTGTTTTTCTGAGTTACCTGGGTTATCTTGATTACACCCTGAGAGAACAGTTTGAAGGTCGGCGCTGGGCTATTCCTGCCAAAGTGTATGCAAGCCCAACAGAGATATATTCGGGTTATGATATTTCAGCAAGCAATTTTGAAAAATTGCTGCAAACTTTGCATTATCGCCTGGATTATCAATTATCTTCAGAAGGAACCTATTTCAAAAAAGCCTCACAGATTACAGTTAAAACCCGTGCTTTCACTTTTTGGGATGGCCGGCAGGATTCACAAAAGTTCAGAATCAATTTTGGATTGGATCGTATTAAGCGAATCATTAATCTGAGTAACGGCAAGCAAGCGGCTATTGTACGCATGGACCCAGTTCAGATTGCCAGTTTTTATCCAACCCGAAAGGAAGATCGGGTGCTTATCAAGCTGAAACAAGCGCCTGATGCTTTGATTCAGGGTTTGCTGGCCACAGAAGATCGGGATTTTTATCATCACTTTGGTATTTCATTCAGAGCAATTGCCAGAGCAATGCTTGCCAATATTAGGGCAGGTACGATTGTTCAGGGTGGCAGTACCATCACCCAGCAGTTGGTAAAAAATTTCTACCTGACTTCAGAAAGGAGTTGGTGGCGCAAAATTAATGAAGCATTAATGGCGATTATTCTTGATTTTCGCTACAGCAAGGACGAAATTTTAGAAGCCTATCTTAATGAGGTTTATTTAGGACAGGATGGCGCCAGTGCGGTACACGGATTTGGCTTGGCAAGCGAGTTTTATTTTGGCCGGCCATTGCAAAATTTGCCTTTGCATCAGGTAGCAGCTCTGGTTGCGTTGGTCAGAGGTCCATCCTATTATGATCCAAGACGATATAAAAAAAGAGCGATTGCTCGGCGAAATCTGGTTTTGGATGAAATGCATAACCAGGGTTACATTACTTTGAAACAAGCGGCCGATGCGAAACGGCAGAAATTGGGCGTAATCGCCTATACCCATCGTGCAGTCAACCGATATCCTAGTTTTATTGATTTGGTTAAGCGCCAGTTGCGCGAGCAATACCATGAGGAAGATTTAACATCAGAAGGGTTGCGAATTTTTACTACGTTGGATATCCGAATACAAAATGTCTTGGAACAAACGCTGGATGTTAAGCTCAAACAGCTTGAAAAACGTCCGAAAACAGACAAGCTGGAAGCGGCAGCAGTTGTCACAAGAAGAGAAAATGGTGAAATTGCAGCTTTTGCTGGCGGCAGAAACAAAAAAAATGCCGGTTTCAATCGAGCCTTGGATGCACTGCGACCGATTGGTTCGTTGATCAAACCGGTTATTTATTTAACGGCACTGGAATATCCCGAAAAATATACAGTGATTACCCGAATAAGTGACCGAAGGCTGCAATTAAAAGCTAAAAATGGCAAAGTTTGGGCGCCGAGAAATTATGATCGCCAAGAACATGGCGATGTCCCTTTGCATACTGCATTGGCCCATTCATACAATCTGGCGACTGTCAGGGTTGGTATGGATATTGGAATTGCGCGGATTGCAAAAACATTGCGTAGTTTAGGAGTATCCCAGGAGATCAATTTATATCCTTCATTATTATTGGGAGCATTGCCCTTGTCGCCAATGAATGTAACACAGCTTTATCAGACCCTTGCGGGTGATGGATTTTCTGCGCCATTACGGGCGATACGTGCGGTTGTTTCCTCCGAAGGTGACGTGATGCAGCGTTATCCTTTTGTTATCAGGCAGGTGGTTGACCCAGCGGCCACCTACATCACCAATACCATTTTGCAGGAGGTGATACGAGAAGGAACGGGGCGTTCAGCTTATTTGTATATGCCAAGAGATTTGAATCTGGCCGGTAAAACAGGCACCACCAATTCTCTAAGAGACAGTTGGTTTTCAGGGTTTAGCGGCGATTATTTAACGACAATCTGGCTTGGCAGGGATGATAACAAGCCAACTGGCTTAACTGGAGCCAGTGGCGCTTTGCAGGTGTGGATTTCATTAATGCGCAAAATTGCGAAACAGCCTGTTGATTTAATTGCGCCAGAGAATGTTGAAATGATCTGGATTGATTCTGAATATGATTTGTTGGCAAATGAGAATTGCCCTGGTGCAGAACTTTTTCCATTTATTGCTGGTTCAGAGCCAGTAGATTATTCCCCTTGTGTTGAAACGCCAGTTAACCGAGCTAAACAATGGTTTGATCGATTGCTGGAAGATAAATTTTGGTAGACAGAATGATACAAATCAGACATTTTATTTTTTTACAATTACTTTTTACGGCTTACGCAGGTTTTGCAGCCGAACAACCTGTACAGCAATTCAAGGCATTTATAGCAAAGGCCAATACTTTGATTGCGGATGTCAAACAGGTTTCTATTGATGAATATGGCAAACCTGCAAAAACTAGCTATGGTACTTTTTATTTGCAGCGTCCGGGTAAATTTCGATGGGATTACAAAAAACCATTTGTTCAACAAATCGTTTCCAGTTCCGGCAAGGTATGGTTTTATGATGCTGATTTGGAACAGGTGACAGTAAAAAAAACCGATCAATCATTGGGTTCAACTCCGGCGTTGTTATTGAGTGGCGAGGTGGCGTTGGAGCAAAATTTTGATATTAAAAACCAAGGTCAGGATGAGGCCATGCAATGGATTAAACTAATCCCAAAAGATGAAGCCAGTGGCTTTAAATATATCTTGATTGGTATGGATGGTGCGAAATTGGCGGGTATGGAATTAAGTGATAATTTTGGCCAATTAACACGGATCTATTTTTCCAATTTAAAAATTAACACCCCTATTAATCCGGAAGTATTTGCATTTAAAGTACCGGAAGGTGTGGATGTGTTTACTGACCAAAAGTGACTGATTGCTTAACCACGCCATTAGCCGATCGGATGCGGCCAAAAAGTCTTGAGGATTTTGCTGGTCAGCCACACTTGCTAAAGCCTGGCAAGCCGTTGTATGAGGCTGTTGCTCAGGGGCGATTGCATTCGATGATTTTTTGGGGGCCGCCAGGAACAGGAAAAACCACGCTGGCACGAATGATAGCGGCTTATTCCGATGCTGAATTTATGTCAGTTTCCGCAGTGTTGGCAGGCGTAAAAGAAATCAGGGCAGCTGTCGCAGCGGCCAAAACTATTCAGGATCAGCAAGGAAAAAGGAGTATTTTATTTGTCGATGAGGTGCATCGGTTTAATAAATCACAGCAAGATGCCTTTTTGCCTCATGTTGAAGATGGAACTGTCTATTTTATTGGTGCAACCACAGAAAACCCTTCTTTTGCTTTAAATAATGCCTTGCTTTCGCGTGCCCGTGTTTATGTATTAAATTCTTTAACTGTTGATGATTTGCAGGAAGTATTGGAGGCAGCGTTGACAGACGAACAACGCGGGCTAGGCAGTTTGAAATTACGATTATCGGATTCGCTTAAAGAACAGTTTGCCGTTGCCGCCGATGGCGATGCCAGAAGATTGCTCAATTTATTGGAAATAGCTGCAGAACTTGCGCTTGCAGGGAATGATCAGGTTATCACTGATGAAATTAGTCGGGAAGTGCTCAGTGGAGGAGTCAGGCGTTTTGATAATCAGGGTGAGGAGTTTTATAACCAAATCTCGGCATTGCATAAATCAGTCCGTGGCAGTGCGCCTGATGCCGCATTGTATTGGTTTTGCAGAATGATTGAAGCAGGTTGTGATCCACTTTATTTGGCTCGGCGTATTGTTCGTATGGCTTCTGAAGACATCGGCAATGCCGATCCAAGAGGTTTGCAAATAGCCATGAATGCCTGGGAAACCCAGGAACGTTTAGGAAGTCCGGAAGGTGAGTTGGCGCTTGCTCAGGCAGTGGTTTATCTGGCCTGCGCACCCAAAAGCAATGCTGTCTATATGGCTTTTAAAGCGGCGATGCGAGATGCCAAAAACAGTGGTAGTTTGGAGGTCCCGGCCCATTTAAGAAATGCGCCAACAAAACTTATGAAATCTCTCGATTATGGCAAGGAGTATCGTTATGCCCACAATGAGCCGGAAGCTTATGCGGCAGGAGAAAATTATTTTCCTGAGTCTTTAGAAGGTTCAGAATATTATTATCCGGTTTCCAGAGGCCTGGAATTAAAAATTGCAGAAAAATTAAAACATTTACGGGAATTGGATAAAATAGCCGGTAAAAAATAACCCTAATTAAAACAGTGTTGGCTCGGCAAATATTTTTTTCAAACGGAATTTAACCGTAAATTGTTGACCATACAAGAATTTTAAAAGTGAACTATGGATCTAAAATTTCTGGATTTTGAACAACCTATTGTAGAGCTGGAAGCAAAAATTGAAGAACTAAGGAATGTAGAATTTGATAATGACATTAATATCTCTGACGCTTTAAGGCAATTGGAAGATAAGTGTCAAACTTTGACCGAGAGCATCTTTTCTGATTTATCAGATTGGCAGATTTCCCAGATTTCCAGGCATCCAGGAAGGCCTTACACGCTGGATTATCTTGACTTGATGTTTACTGATTTTCATGAGCTGCATGGCGATCGAGCCTATGCGGATGATCCTGCCATTGTTTGTGGATTGGCTCGTTTGGAAGGTCAGTCAGTGATGGTGATAGGTCATCAAAAAGGCCGGGATACCAAGGAGAAAATTTATCGGAATTTTGGCATGCCGCGTCCTGAAGGGTATAGAAAAGCGCTACGGATGATGAAAATGGCCGAACGATTTAGTTTGCCAATTATTTGTTTGATCGACACACCGGGAGCTTATCCTGGAATTGGTGCCGAAGAACGGGGGCAAAGCGAAGCGATTGCCAGAAACCTGTTTGAAATGGCCAGGCTCAGAACACCTATTATTTGTACGGTAATTGGGGAAGGCGGTTCTGGCGGCGCTTTGGCAATCGGTGTGGGGGATCGCCTGATTATGCTGGAATACAGTACCTATTCAGTTATTTCTCCAGAAGGTTGTGCGTCAATTCTTTGGAAGAGCGCTGATAAAGCAAAGTTGGCTGCCGAAGCAATGGGAATCACCTCAGATAGAATTCGTGAGCAGGGTTTCGTAGATGAGGTGGTTAGAGAGCCATTGGGTGGAGGCCATCGGGATTTTCAAAAAACTGCTTTAAATTTACGTGAAGCCCTGATTCGCCATCTGGACGTTTTGAAAAAAGACAGTATTGATGATTTATTGACTAAACGCTACCACCGCATTATGACATTTGGTTCTTATGCTGAGGAAGCAGTTAAATAATGAAGGTAGGTATTATTTTCTCAAGCTCTGAATGTCGCAGTTAAAGTTCATTCAAAATTTTTTGAGTCCCTATCAGTAATTGGTTCATAATTGGCCGTGAATCATAGCAATCTTGAACAGGTTTTTGATAACAAAAAAACCGAAATTCAGTCTGCTTGCGAGGCTGCCAAACAGATTTTTGTTGCATATAGTGGGGGGGTGGATTCTCATGTTTTATTGCATTTAAGCGCCGCTTCAAGTCTTAAGGATAAAATTACTGCTGTTTATGTAAACCACGGTTTGCAAGAGCAGGCGAATAGTTGGGCGGCGCATTGTGCTCAAATTGCAAGTTTGCTCGGCATTGGTTTTCGGGAACTATCTGTAGATGCCCGGCAAAAAAGACGTGAAAGCCCTGAAGAGACAGCCAGAAATGAGCGCTATCAGGCATTGCAATCGTTATTGGCAGAAAATGATGTGTTATTGCTTGCCCAGCACCGGGAAGATCAGATGGAAACTGTTCTTTTACAGTTGTTTCGCGGAGCTGGATTGGCAGGCCTTTCTGGAATGCCTGAAAAGATGGATTTTGGAAAGGGGATTTTGTTAAGGCCTTTTATCGATGTTTCCAAGCAGCAGATTAAAGATTATGCGGCACAGCATAAATTGCACTGGATTGAAGACCCAACCAATGTGCTGAATGATTTTGATCGAAATTATTTGCGGAACGAGATTGTTCCATTAATCAAGAAGCGCTGGCCGTCTGTTGACAAGACAATCAGTCGTTCGGCGAGGCATTGTGCCGGGGCAGAGCAATTGCTCGGTGAGTTAACCGAGCAGCGTTATTCCGCAATAATTAATGAAAATGCTAATATTTTATTAATTCAGGAACTTGTAAAGTTAGAAAAAAATGAACAGCCATTCGCAATCAGGAAATGGTTGTATCAGATAACGAAAAAAATGCCTTCTGAACAATTCATCAAGCAAGTCTTTGACGAAGTTATAAATGCTCGTGACGATAGATGTCCCGAATTACGATTTCAGAATTTATCAGTTAGGCGTTTTCAAGACAAAATTTACGCCTTGCCTAAGCAGCCCGGGATTGATACGACAAAAAAACTTGGCTGGTCAAAAAATCAAGCTGAATTAAATCTTCAAAATAATGGAGTTTTGAGAATTGTTAGTTCTGGTTCGGGTATTGAGGCTAGATATTGGCGCCAAGCAAAAATAATTGAAGTGGGGTATCGGCAAGGTGGCGAAAAGCTTAATTTGCCCGGCAGAAAAGGACGTCATAAACTCAAGAATTTATTTCAAGAAGCGGGTGTTCCGCCATGGGAAAGAGCAAGGATTCCTTTTTTGTATTTTGATGGGCGCTTGGTTGCCGTTGGGGAAAATTGGGTGGCAGCTGAATTTTATGGAGAACAAGGAGATTGCTGCAAATTAGCATGGCTTCGCTGAGTGGATGGATTTAATTTCAAGAAACCAACATTAGCAATTTTTCATGAAAGTCATGAAGAAAAAATAAATGTCGATTACAATAGAGGGTTTTATTGCGGATTCTCTCTCACTCTTACCATGCATCAAACTTTTTCAACTTCATGACAAAATATATTTTTATCACCGGTGGGGTAGTGTCATCATTGGGCAAAGGAATTGCAGCCTCATCACTTGCCGCAATTCTTGAAGCAAGGGGGTTAAATATCACCCTGACCAAACTGGATCCATACATCAATGTTGATCCTGGCACCATGAGTCCTTTTCAACATGGCGAGGTTTTTGTTACTGATGATGGCGCAGAAACTGATCTTGATTTAGGACATTATGAAAGGTTTTTAAGAACCACCATGACCCAAAAAAATAATTTTACAACGGGTCAGGTTTATGAAAATGTGTTACGCAAGGAACGCAAGGGGGAATTTTTAGGGGCAACGGTTCAAGTTATCCCTCATATTACTGATGAAATTATACGGCGCATTCATGAAAGCGCAGAAGGCAAGGATGTGGCCATCATTGAGGTTGGCGGTACGGTAGGCGATATTGAGTCTTTACCTTTCCTGGAAGCCATTCGGCAAATGCAGATTGAACTGGGACATGATCGTGCTTTGTTTATTCATTTAACGCTGGTTCCTTATATTGCCTCTGCCGGTGAAATTAAAACCAAGCCGACCCAGCATTCTGTCAAGGAACTTCGTACTATTGGTATTCAGCCGGATATTTTGATCTGCCGATCCGAGCGTCCTATTCCTGCTAGTGAACGCAGAAAAATTGCCATGTTTACCAATGTTTCAGAAAAAGCAGTTATTTCTGCAGTGGATGCCGACACCATTTACCGTATTCCGATTTTGCTTCACGAACAGAAACTGGATGATCTGGTGGTTGATCATTTTCGTTTGGATGTGCCGCCGGCAGATTTAAGTGAATGGCATGAAGTGGTTGAGGCTGCCATGCATCCTGAGAACGAAGTTAAAATTGCTATTGTTGGAAAATATGTCGATCATCTGGATGCTTATAAATCGTTGAATGAAGCATTGATTCATGCCGGGTTTAAAACTCGATGCAAGGTTAGAATTGCATATATCGATTCAGAGATTATTGAAGAAGAAGGAGTTGGACGTCTTCAGGAGGCTGATGCGATTCTGGTTCCGGGGGGATTTGGAGAGAGAGGAACAGAAGGTAAAATTGCCACAATCAAATACGCACGGGAAAACAAAATTCCATATTTAGGTATTTGTTTAGGAATGCAGTTGGCGGTTATAGAATTTGCCAGAGATGCGGCAGGGCTGGAAGGAGCGCACAGTACCGAATTTTTGCAGACCACTCCCCATCCAGTCATTGGCTTGATTACAGAGTGGATGGATGAAGATGGTCAATTAGAAGTTCGGAGTACAGATTCTGATTTGGGCGGGACTATGAGGCTGGGCGCTCAAAAATGTCGGATATTGGAAAATACTTTGGTTCATGATCTTTATCAGAAAGATGTGATTAAAGAAAGACATCGGCATCGTTATGAGTTTAATAACCAGTACCTTGAACAGCTAGAGCAGGCAGGAATGAGTTTTTCGGGGAAATCGCTGGATGGTCGTCTGGTAGAAGTTATAGAAATACCGGATCATCCCTGGTTTCTGGCTTGCCAGTTCCATCCTGAATTTACCTCAACCCCGCGGAAAGGACATCCATTATTTACTGGCTTTGTAAAAGCCGCATCAGAGCATGCGCAAACACAGGAGCAAAAGCATGAAGTTATGTAATTTTTCGGCTGGACTGGATCAGCCTTTTTTTTTGATTGCAGGGCCCTGTGTCATTGAAAGTGAACAACTGGCATTAGATACCGCAGGCGCTTTGAAAGAAATAACCGCAAGTTTGAATATTCCTTTCATTTATAAATCGTCTTTTGATAAAGCAAATCGTTCTTCACACGAGAGTTTTCGTGGTTTGGGTGTTGAGCAGGGTTTGAAAATTCTGGAACTAGTGAAAAAACAGATTGGTGTTCCGGTATTGACCGATGTTCATGAAGACACACCGCTGGCAGAAGTAGCCAGCGTTGTCGATGTGATGCAAACCCCAGCGTTTTTGTGTCGCCAGACCAATTTTATCCAGAATGTTGCTAAGCAGGGCATACCTGTCAATATTAAAAAAGGCCAGTTTTTGGCGCCTTGGGACATGATTCAAGTAGTAAAAAAAGCAAAAGCGACTGGTAATCAGCAAATTATGGCGTGTGAACGGGGCGTTTCATTTGGCTATAATAATCTGGTTTCAGATATGCGTTCTCTTGCCGTCATGAGAGATACCGATTGTCCAGTAGTTTTTGATGCGACCCACTCAGTTCAGTTGCCAGGAGGACAGGGTACATGCTCAGGCGGCCAGCGTGAATTTGTTCCGGTTTTAGCGCGAGCAGCGATGGCGGTAGGCATTGCAGGAATTTTTATGGAATCTCATCCAAATCCCGAGCAGGCGAAAAGTGACGGTCCAAACTCCTGGCCGTTACATCGAATGAAAGAATTGTTGGAAATTTTGGTTTCCATCGATCAAACAGTAAAATCCAAACCTTTGATAGAAACAACTTTATAGGAAAATAAATGGCTGAAATAGTAGATATTAAAGCAAGAGAAATACTTGATTCCCGGGGAAATCCAACGGTAGAAGCCGATGTCATTCTGGCATCAGGAATTGTTGGTAGCGCCATGGTGCCTTCTGGCGCATCAACAGGCGAGCGTGAAGCTATCGAGTTACGCGATGGGGACAAATCCCGTTATTTAGGAAAAGGCGTGTTAAAAGCGGTTGAAAATATCAAAACCGAAATTCGTGAAGCATTGATTGGGATGGATGCGGCAGATCAGACAGCAATTGATAATAAAATGATTGAGCTGGATGGTACTGACAATAAGGCGCGTCTTGGCGCGAATGCTATTTTGGGAGTTTCTATGGCGGCTGCACATGCGGCGGCAAAAGATGGGGGTATTCCTTTATACAGGTATTTGAATAGCACTGGTGCTTTCAGCATGCCGGTTCCGATGATGAATATTATCAATGGCGGTTCCCATGCCGATAACAGTGTTGATTTACAGGAATTTATGATTTTACCGGTTGGTGCGCCAACTTTTCGTGAAGCAATACGCTATGGGGCTGAAGTTTTTCATCATTTAAAAAAGGTATTGACTGATCAAGGAATGACTACCACAGTCGGTGATGAGGGTGGTTTTGCCCCAAATCTGCCTTCCAATGAAGCTGCCATTAGTGTGATATTGCAGGCGATTGAAAATGCTGGTTACAGACCCGGAGAAGATATCTATTTGGGGCTGGATGCAGCAAGTTCTGAATATTACCATGATGGTGTTTATAATCTGGCATCCGAAAACAAACAATTTAATTCAGAGCAGATGGCTGAATTTTTTGTTGATTGGGTGAACAAATATCCTATTATCAGCATTGAAGATGGTATGGACGAAAATGACTGGGATGGCTGGAAATTATTAACAGAAAAACTGGGTGACAAAATTCAATTGGTAGGAGACGACTTGTTTGTCACAAATCCTGCTATCCTTAAACAAGGTATTGAAAAGCATATTGCTAATTCCATCCTGATTAAAGTTAATCAAATCGGTACTTTGACAGAAACCCGAGCGGCAATTGATATGGCGCATGATGCATCGTATTCCGCAGTCGTATCACATCGTTCCGGAGAAACCGAAGATACCACGATTGCTGATTTGGTCGTTGCTACTGCAACCGGGCAAATCAAAACCGGCTCCTTAAGCCGTTCTGATCGTATTGCCAAGTATAATCGATTGATGAGAATTGAGGAAGAATTAGGCGAACAGGTTGAGTACGCAGGTCGTAGTGCTTTCAAGATGTTGTAAATTAATTTCAAAAGCAGGTTGGACGAGTAATATTTCTTGTGATTACTTGTCTGACTTGCGACAAAAACCAAGAGGATTACAAAATCAAACTGCTTATTGGCATTATTATTTTGTTGACCTTGCATCTCCAGTATCGCTTATGGTTTGGAGATGGCAGCGTGGAGCAAGTTTTACAATATCAACAACGTTTAGCTGCGCTGAAAAAACAGGCAGAACAAAAACGCGAACGTAATGATGAGCTATATGCTGAAGTACTAGACTTAAGAAAGGGTCAGGAAGCAATTGAAGAAAGGGCTCGATATGATTTGGGAATGATCAAGAAAAATGAGTCTTTTTTTCAGGTAATTGAATGACTTAATCAGGAAGTTATTATGAGCACACGGTTGCAGGAAATTTATGCGTTGGCTGTTTGTTTTGTAACAGTCGGTTGTTTGAGTATCGTCAGTGGCTTGTTGATATATACACTGGTTAAGATTACCTTTCCTTCAATCATTGCGCCACCACCTGTTTTTTATCCACCACCCCTTGTCGAATTTCAACAAAGCGGAACAAATACTGGTGTCACAATTCCTACTCCTCCCGATCCACTTGAAAATCTGGAAAAAACCAAACAATTTCGGAAAATGGAAGTTGAACGAATGAAAAAAGAGTCCGTTGCCGACGTTATTAAATATATTATTATTCTGCTGGTCGCATCATTCGTTTTTTGGATTCATTGGCGTATAGCAAAGCAGGCGCGTGAAAACAATTGATTGTCTCATTGCGATTATGGAAGGTTTTTCGTTAGTATTCAAAAATAAAAATGAATTCATCAGTTAAATTCTGGGGTATTGTTCCGGCAGCCGGTGTGGGTAAGCGGATGTTGGCTGACAGACCAAAACAATATTTGCCTTTGGCCGGCAAAACCGTCATAGAACATACCTTAAACCGATTGCTTGACAGCGATGTTTTTGAAGCAATAGCAGTTGCTATTTCTCCAGAAGATCCGTATTGGCCGGAACTGGATATTTCCAAGCATCCCAAAATACTGACTACAAAGGGCGGCAAGGAAAGGGCGGATTCGGTATTATCAGGATTAAAATTTCTTGAAGGCCATGCAGCAGAAGATGATTGGGTTTTGGTTCATGATGCTGCCAGGCCGTGTATTACCAGTGAAGATATCAATTTGCTGGTAAAGACATTACAAGCTGTTGAAATAGGCGGTATTCTGGCATTACCGTCCCACGATACCTTGAAAAATGTTGAAACAAATAAAATAACCGAAACTATTGACAGAAATCGCATTTGGCGTGCATTGACGCCACAAATGTTTCGTTATTCCTTACTCAAAAACGCTTTGCTGGATGCCGCTGAAAAACAAGCAGTAGTGACTGATGAATCCAGTGCAATTGAACTTCAGGGTTTTCATCCTGAAATTATTTCTGGCAGGCCGGATAACATCAAGATTACCAGACCGGAAGATTTGGCATTGGCAGAATTTTACATGGAGCAACAATGATTAGAATAGGGCAAGGTTATGACGTGCATCGTTTCAAGCCGGACGGCGATGTTATTTTGGGGGGCGTTAAAATAGACTATGAACAAGGTCTTGAAGCGCATTCTGACGGAGATGTAGTGCTCCATGCGCTTTGTGATGCCTTGTTGGGTGCGGCGGCTTTAGGCGATATTGGTAAACATTTTCCTGACACTGACCCTGAGTTTAAAGGTGCAGACAGTCAGGTGCTGTTGCGGTACGTTTATGATATTGTTCAGAAAAAAGGTTATAGTTTGGTGAATGCCGATATTACCATTATTGCCCAAGCGCCTAAAATGGCACCGCATATTGTTGCAATGTGCCAGAATATTGCGGCTGATTTAAGCGTGGAGATTGATCAGGTCAATGTCAAAGCGACGACAACTGAAAAACTGGGTTTTGAAGGGCGAAAAGAAGGTATTGCTGTTCAGGCTGTAGTTTTGATTGAAAAATAATCTCCTGAAGAATCATGGATGATGTGGAAGACTTGCCTTATGCGTATGATAAGCCTTCGAACCAGGGTCTCATTCGGCAAAAAACAGAGGACTTTATTGTTCATGAGCGGCTTGGTTTTGTACCTGAAGGTCAAGGTGAGCATATTTTCCTGGAAATTGAAAAGCGCGGTGAAAATACCGATTATGTTGCAGGGCAATTAGCGCGTATTGCAAATGTCAAAAGACGGGATATTGGTTTTGCAGGGTTAAAAGACAGGCATGCTGTGACAACGCAATGGTTTAGTGTTTGGTTGCCAGGCAAGCATGAACCAGATTGGCAACATTTTGAAACTGATTCTATAAAAATAAGAAAGATTGAAAGGCACCTCCGCAAGCTGAAACGAGGCGTTTTAACGGGTAATCAATTTGTTATCACAATTAGAGAGTGGCAGGGAGATAAAACGGAAATTATCAAACGACTCGAAATCATAAAACAACAAGGGGTGCCAAATTATTTTGGCGAGCAACGATTTGGCCGCTCAGGTCAAAATGTTGCAAAAGCATTGCAATTATTTCGAGGCGCCAAATTTAAAAAAAATCAGCGGAGTATTTATCTGTCTGCAGCACGATCCTTAGTTTTTAACCAGATTTTAGCGCATCGGGTAAACAGTGGAAACTGGAATCAGGCTATTTCCGGTGATTTAATGATGTTGAATCAATCAGGCAGTTATTTTAAAGCAGAAAATCTGGACGAGGAACTGAGGCAGCGTTGCGTCTCAGGTAAGATTCATGCTACAGGCGCTTTATGGGGTGAGGGACAATCAGAACTTTGTGGGCAAGCTTTAGCTATTGAAAAGGCCATCATCGACCGATTTAGTGAATTAGTAAATGGACTAGAAAAAATGGGATTAAAGCAGCAAAGAAGGGCGTTACGTGTTAATGCCGATTCTTTAGTCTGGAATTTTGAAGATGAAAGAACGATCAAATTAAAATTTTTTTTACCTGCGGGAAGTTATGCAACTGCAGTTTTACGTGAATGTTTAAACTATAAAAAAGGATAATTAATGGATATTATACAGGCGGTTGCGCTTGCCTTGTTGCAAGGGCTGACAGAATTTTTACCGATTTCCAGTTCTGCACATTTAATTCTTGTACCGGTTCTGACAAGCTGGAAAGATCAGGGGCTGGCTTTTGATGTCGCGGTGCATGTCGGAACCTTGACAGCAGTTGTACTCTATTATCGTAAGGATCTAGTTGCTATCCTCAGTGATTGGTTCGCTTCACTTTTCGGGAAACCTGCAACAGTTAATTCGAAATTAGCCTGGTATGTTATTTTAGGTACTATTCCGGTTGGTCTTGTAGGCATTTCGTTACCTGATGGAGTTAAAGAAATGCTTCGTTCTCCATTGGTTATAGCAGCGGCAACGATAATATTTGCGTTATTACTTTGGTGGTCAGAAAAAACAGCCAAAGAAAAACGTACAGAGGTTATTTTACGTGATGCTTTTTTGGTAGGGATATTTCAGGCGTTAGCCTTGATTCCCGGCACATCACGTTCTGGTATTACTATTACTGCAGGTTTATTAACGGGTTTAAAACGTGAGCAAGCCGCCCGATTCTCGTTTTTGCTCTCTATTCCAACGATTGCCTTGGCTGGCATGTTGGTGACAGTGGATTTAATAAAATCTAACGAACCCGTGCAATGGGGGTTAATGGCGATTGGCGCGTTGGTTTCTGGGGTCGTCGCCTATTTGACGATTGGCTGGTTTTTAAGACTGCTGGAAAAATTAGGCATGATTCCATTTGTTTGGTATCGACTATTGCTCGGCGTCTTCCTGTTCGCGGTATTTTGGAGCTAGGCGAAGCAAGACATAAACTGCGCCGGTACCGCCTTCGTGAGCTGGCGCGGAACAGAAAGCCAATACGTCCTGATGTTGCCTCAGCCACAGATTAAGATTATTTTTTAATACTGGAAAGTTGTCAGATGAACGATATCCTTTGCCATGGATGATGCGCACACAACGGGCGCCATCTTCCACGCAGAAAAATAAAAACTTGAGTAACTGCTGTTTGCTGGCGGCGCTGGTCAAACCATGCAGATCAAGTTCGCTGTCCATACCGAAATGACCTTTTTTGAGTTTTTTCAGAATATTTTTTTGCAGCCCGGGACTGATAAAAGACATCCGGTCTTCATTACTCAATTGTTCTGTTTCATGAAAACTGTCTTGCCGAAAGTTTTCTTTGAAATCAATAGGCTTAGTTTGGGGGGTTGGTTTGGGTTTTGGTTTGCTAATGATTTCCACCCGGTCATTTTTGACCGGGGTAACTTTTCCAACTGCTTTCCGGAACAGTTCAATATCATCTGCATCTGGGCTTTTTTTTGTCACGTCAATTGTCTATCTGGCCAGTATTTTTGGTATTATGTACGACAATCTTAATGTATGAAAAGAAAAAGAATATAGAGTTGATTGGTTTTTAAGGATTTATATTGAAAAAAGTAATAACTCATAATTATGCCTGAATGCAAATCAATAAAGATAATCTCAATTTTAATGCATTTTTGAAGATATAAGAGAAAATATGCATATACTTTTAAGCAATGATGATGGCTATTTGTCGGAAGGACTTAATGCCTTGGCCGAAGCATTGGCTGCGCATGCTGAAATAACGGTGGTTGCACCTGACAGAAACCGTAGTGCTGCCAGTAATTCGTTGACGCTCGAAATGCCGCTCAGAGCGGGCAAAGCAGAAAACGGTTTTATTCGTGTTGATGGCACGCCAACAGACTGTGTGCATCTGGCGATTACTGGCTTGCTGGAACAAGAGCCGGATATGATTTTTGCGGGCATTAATCATGGTGCTAACATGGGCGATGATGTGTTGTATTCAGGCACTGTAGCTGCGGCTACCGAAGGCCGTTTTTTGGGATTACCGGCCGTTGCAATTTCTCTGGCGGGTAATGAAGCAAAACATTTTGCTTCAGCGGGTCAGGTTGCTGTTCAGTTATTGAAGCAATTATTGGATAATCCCTTACCGAAAGATACTCTATTAAATGTTAATGTACCTGATTTACCTTATGAGGATATTAAAGGCTTTCAGGCTACACGCTTGGGTCAGCGGCATAAGGCCGAGTCTGTGATTAAAACTGAAGACCCTCGTGGCCGGCCTATTTACTGGGTTGGCCCAGCCGGACCGGAACAAGATGCCGGGCCAGGCACAGATTTTTGTGCAATTAGAGAAAATTATGTTTCTGTTACCCCTTTACAACTGGATTTAACGCGTTATCAAAGTCTGGATAAAATAGCAAAATGGTTACCTTAAATACGATGATAGAAAACCCGAGAATACAGGGTATCGGCATGACTTCACGCCGAACCAGGGAAAGGATGATTGACCGGTTACGGGCACAAGGCATACAAGATAGAAAGATTCTGGATGCCATGCGTCAAACCCCCAGACATATATTTGTGGATGATGCTCTGGCCAGCAGGGCTTATGAAGATACAGCCTTACCGATTGGATACAATCAAACAATTTCCCAGCCTTACATTGTTGCCAGAATGACTGAGTTGTTAATGGAAACAAAACCGGATATGGAAAAAGTGCTGGAAATTGGTACCGGCTGCGGTTATCAAACGGCCATTCTTGCACAACTGGTTGGTTATGTTTATTCGGTTGAAAGGATAATGCCGTTACAAAAAAAGGCTAAGCAACACCTTTATGACTTACGTTTAAGAAAAGTTGATTTTTTGCATAGCGATGGCGGTTGGGGCTGGCCCGATCATGCTCCCTATGATGGTATTTTAGTCGCGGCTGCTCCTGAGGAAATTCCTGAAACATTATTGGAACAACTTGCGCCAGGGGGAGTGATGATTATTCCAGTAGGAGGTT
The DNA here is from genome assembly GCA_026989395.1 of Methylomonas sp. Classification (GTDB taxonomy): domain Bacteria; phylum Pseudomonadota; class Gammaproteobacteria; order Methylococcales; family Methylomonadaceae; genus JALSJK01. Next base: position 74 of record JALSJK010000158.1, on the reverse strand, counting down.
CGAGATCTCAGGAGTTACATCGAGTTACGCATACTAAAGAAGGTTTTCAGGTGGAAGTTCTGGAACCAGTCAGC
>JALSJK010000157.1 GCA_026989395.1 Methylomonas sp. | reverse complement strand
CAAGATTTAAGGCACAACATATACTTTACACATACCAAAATGTCTTTGCTATCGAATACAGGGTGGTTGTTATTTCTTTACGGTCTAACTGCTGAAAAGAAATAACACTGCTGATCGAACAGATTGATTTGCTACGGGAGGCCGTACGATTGTGTAAACAAAAACGTCCGTTTCGTATTGATGCGTGGGTGGTGTTGCCGGATCACATGGGACATTACCCGCCAGTGATAATGATTATTCTAATTGTTGGAAAATAATTACAACCTATTTTTCCAGGAATTTTGAAAAACGGTGAAGCGCACTAAGGTTCGTATTAAACGTGGAGAACATGGAATTAGGCAACGCCGTTTTTGGGAATATGTAATCATGATGACCAAAGGATAAAATTGTTGAATATTGTTTATTTTATCCTGTGAAACATGACTACTTTTTGTAGGAGCGGCTTTAGCCGCGATGTCTGGCCACTGTCGCTGTCGCAGCTAAAGCATCTCCTACATTTTTACCCAAGGTTTAAGAGGGGTTTAATCCTTATTTGATTAAACTGGCCTTCCCTATTTACTTTTAACAGGAAGCTTGACCATGAAAAAACTACAACTTGTATTTTTAAGTTTTTTGCTGAGCTGGACGACAGTTAGCCTGGCAAGAAACTGGCATTATCAAGATGGCAATGATTTTTCCATAAGCGATTTTGCGTCGGTTCCGGAAGCAGTGACGGAAATCAAAGCCATGCTGGAAGATCAGGGTTTGGAAATTGTTGGCGTGCTCGACCATGCCGCTAATGCTAAAAAAGTAGACCTGGAATTAGCGCCTACACAATTAATTTTGTTCCGGGATCGCCGATTAGAGAAAAAATTGCTGCGAAGAAGCGCAACTGTTGCAATCGATTTACCCTTAAAAATACTGGTTTGGGAGGATGCCGATACGGGTGAAATCAAACTTCTTTATAATGGCTCCGGTTATTTATCTGACCGGCACGATATTTATTCATGGGATCCCTTGCAATACCGGTTGAATAAAAGACTTAAACAATTTGGCCAATTGGAAAACGGCTTGGTTACTATTGATACTGAACAATCTGTGGATGAAACGGTCGAAAAGTTGAAAGAGGTTTTATTGAATAACGGTTTTTTTATTCCTTTTACTTTTGATTTTACAAGAAAATCCGGTTTCTGGCATTTTAAGCGGCCTGCACAATTGATTGTTTTCGGCAACCCTAAAGTAGGAACACCTTTAATGCAAAACCAGCAATCTATCGGCATTGATTTACCGCAAAAATTTCTGGTTTGGGAAGATCGGGATGGTCAGGTTCATGTTACTTATAATGATCCTTTGTTTATCGGCAAACGACATGGGTTGCAGGGACTGAATGTGATGCTGGGGAAAATTGGTAATCGATTAGGTACATTAGCTAAGGAAGGAACAAAATAATTTATTTTTTACCTTCTCCGTTTTTTTAGATAACGAAAAGGTTTATGTAACTTGGTGGACAAAAAGGAATAAGTCCACCCCGCTAAGATTTATAGGTAGGTAAGCCATGAAAAATGAAATATTTGTAGGGCTGAAAAAAATCCCGTTTTTGGCGCATGTTTCTGACGATGCGATTAAAGAGTTGGCAGAACATGCAAATTTGAGTGTTTTTCATAAACGAACCTTTATTATTACTGAAGGCGATGAAACAAATTGTCTCTACATTCTGATTTCCGGAAAGGTCCGAGTATTCTCCAGTGATGATGATGGCAAGGAAGTGACTTTGTTTACCCAGGAGGACGGCTCTTATTTTGGAGAACTGGCGTTATTGGGCGATGAACCGCGTTCTGCTTCAGTTGTTACGGTGGAAAAAACCACATGTGGCGTTGTTTCAAAACTCGACTTTAAAGCCTGGCTGGCCAAACATCCCGATGTGGCTTTTAATTTAATTCATGATTTATCACACAAAGTGGTTCAGGTCAGTGGTAAAATCAAGCAACTGGCATTGCTCAATGTTTATGAACGCACCATCAGAACCTTGCTGGATCTGGCGATTGTAAAAGATGGCGTTGCCATTATTCCTGAAAGACCCACGCAACAGGAATTGGCTAATATGGTTGGAGCATCCAGAGAAATGGTTAATAAAATCATGAAAGAACTAACCAAAGGCGAATATATTGCCATCAAAGATAATACTTTAACGATAGAAAAGAAATTACCTGCTTCCTGGTAGGAGATATTATGGAAATATTTGATCAGATTAATTTTTACTTGAGCACGCATCCGAGTGCCTTGGCAACATTAGCTTTTGCATTCAAGGTTAAGTACGTGATTTTATCCGGTTTGGCTTTTTACTTCATTATGCTGCCTATCCGTGAAGAACGGAAAAGGAAGGCTCAAACTGTCAAAGATAAGAATAAATTTCTGGCGTAGGTAAACACCAATCCCGACAACTTTCTTTACTCAGAATTAAGAACTTATCGGAATTGGTGTGCGTAGAATAATTTAAAGGCAGCCAGATTATCCAGCCTCTTCTTTTTCCTTACTAGTATTAAAGCCTATCAAGGAATATACGGGACAAAAATTAATTAAGGCAGTTGCCAGCGGCACGATACCAATCGCCCCTAACCAGTTTTTTTCCATCACGCCCCATCCAATAATTGCCAAGCCGACAACAATCCGCAAAATCTTATCAATACCACCAACATTTGCTTTCATAATCTGCTCCTCTGTTATTATTTTCAGAAGTAGGCATTATAATCAGTCTGGCTTTGATTATCAGTGACAAAGTTACAAACAATCAGCAAATCTGGCAATGCTTAGGGACGAGCACGGAATAAGTTTGGCAACTGGCGCTGTATTTTTATTCGTATTCAAGGCGTAGAAAGCCAGCTATGTAACTATTTTTACAACGCAGAAGACGGATACAAAGACAAGCCAGTTGTAAAAGTTATTTCATGTTCGTCCCTTATCTTCTAGATCATGCTAATCCCAATAACTTATTCTTAAAACTCTCCTCATCAAGACTTTCTCCATCAGCAGAAGGTTTATTGGTATCATCTCCTTTTGAAGTATTAACGAAATATTATTTCGTTTGGCGCAACCAGTTATTTTGCAATACTTTTCCAAGCTGCCATCCATGCGGATGACTGATAAACACTAATTTTTTTACCATTAACGCCATTGAGAATCATAGTGATTACCTGAAAAATAATCCCGAAAAACTGACAATAAATCATCACTGGATCAAGTTCGCGTATTTCTCCAGATTTGACGCCAGCCTCGAATATTTTTTGAATTTTTTGGAATGGTTTTGACTCATAAAGTGACTTTTCCTCTGGCAGGAATTCGGTAACATTCAATATCAACAAAAAGCGCATGATTTCCGGCGCATCGACCGTTAATGTAAACAGTAAATCAACAATCTCCCGCAATTGATCAACAACTTTTTTATTGCGTCTGCGAATATCGTCTATTGAAATATTGAGGTTGTCAAGAATAACATGGTACAGCTCACTCGCTATCGTTTGCTTGGTCTTGAATTGACGAGTAATTGGGCTGGTTGTTTTGGCGCCAATCTGATCCTTAATATCAGTGAGGGAAGTATTAAAATAACCCTTTTCGGCAAATAATTTTAAGGCTGCCACGAGAATCTCATCCTTGATTTCGGTAAGCTGTTTTTTTTCTTTTTCCTTTTCCATGTCTGTTTTATTACATTTTGTATCGAATCCTTGTTTTAGGTATCGACAATTTTTTAAGATATAAGTAAGTTGCTATTTTTCATTGATGGTTTTCAATGCGACAGATAAATAGCTGATCATCGACCAGAGCGTTAACACAGCAGCCAAATAAAGTAATGCATAACCAATATCCTTGATCGGTAAATTAAATAAATCAGAACTATATAGCAGACAAATAATCGCAACCATTTGTGCCGTTGTTTTCCATTTTCCAATTTGCGACACGGCTACATGCCTACGCTGACCAATTTCTGCCATCCACTCACGCAAAGAAGCAATGGTAATTTCCCTGCCAATAATCACAGCGGCTGGAATTGCAATCGCCATGCTGGCTTCACTCTGCACTATCAAAACCAGAACAATGGCGACCATCAATTTATCCGCCACTGGGTCCAGAAAAGCACCAAATGCTGTTTCCTGCCCCATTTTCCGGGCAAGATAACCGTCCAACCAATCCGTTAATGCAGCTAATATAAAAATAATTGTACAAGCTATATTAGAATATTGCCACGGTAGATAGTACACCACCACCAACAGCGGTATTGAAGCAATTCTCAGTAATGTAAGGATGGTTGGCAGATTGTATACGAGCATTATTGTCCTGCTTTACTTTTCACCGTCCGGATTTTTAAGGATTTTACACATCAAAATTTGGCCTTTTAAATCTACCTGCCCTGTTAACTTCCACTACAAAAGATTTATTACAATGGCAAACAGATATGAAATTGCTACAAGTATTTTCAGCATCAAAACGGTGATCAAATATCTTGCTGCAAGTGGAACGTATCATAAATACGTTGCGCCAATTGCCTGCTAATACCATCAATGCTACAAAGTGCATCAACCCCCGCACGTGAAACCCCCTGCATTCCCCCAAACTGTTTTAATAATAATTGTCTTCTTTTTGGCCCCAGACCCGCAATTCCTTCCAGGGCAGATTGCCTTTTTGCTTTATTTCTACGTTGCCTGTGACCAGTAATTGCAAACCGATGCGCCTCATCCCTGATATGCTGAATTAATAGCAAAGCACTTGCTCCCGGCGTAAAATCAAGTGGTTGATCTTCACTAGGTAAAATGATCTTTTCCATCCCAGGTTTTCTGTCTGGCCCCTTGGAAACACCCACTATCATAACATTTTTTACATCTAATTCCGCTAAAGCCTTTTCTGCCTGATGCACCTGACCTTTGCCGCCATCAATAAACAAGATATCCGGCGCTTCATGCTCGCCTTTTTTCAGCCTGGTAAAACGCCGTGAAACCGCCTGATGAATGGCTGCATAATCGTCACCTTTGGTAATGCCTTCGATATTAAAACGACGATAGGCTGATTTTACCGGGCCTTCCCTATCAAATACGACACAGGATGCGACGGTCTGATCCCCTTGAATATGGCTAATATCGAAACACTCCAAACGCTTTGGCGTTTCATCACAACCTAATTCTTCCTGCAAATTTAGAAATCTGGCATACAACCCTTGCCGATCAGAAAGTTTACTGAGTAATGCATTTTCAACATTGGTTTGAGCAAGCTGTAACCATTTCAAACGCTCACTCCGCACCTTGGGCGAAATTATTACTTGATGCCCCGCCTGATGGCTCAGTACTTGTTGCAGCAGTTCTCGTTCCTCAAGATCATGACTTACTATCAATTCATAAGGCACTTGCTTTTCAAGATAATATTGTGGAATAAAAGCCTGCAAAATATTATCGGGAGAATATTCTTCTACGGTCGCAGGAAAAAAAGTTTTATTTCCCAAATGTTGACCATTGCGGATAAAAAACACCTGAACACAAGCAAGCCCTGCCTTGACTGCACAAACAATAATATCAACATCACCTTTTTCACCATGTACAAAATGCTTTTCCAGAACACTTCGAATTTTGCCAATCTGGTCTCGGTAACCGGCAGCCTTTTCAAATGCCAGTTCAGCAGCGGCCTGCTCCATTTTTTCGATCAATTGATTGATTAACTGATCGCTTTTTCCTTCCAGAAATAACAAGGTGTTTTCTACATCTTGAGCATAATCAGTTTTGCTGACCAAGTTAACGCAAGGCGCCGTGCATCTTTCTATTTGATATTGCAAACAAGGCCTGGAACGATTTTGATAATAGGAATCTTCACATTGACGTACCGGGAAAATTTTTTGCAATAGTTTTAACGTCTCCCTAACTGCACCCGCACTGGGATAGGGACCAAAGTATTTACCTGGCCGCTTTTTTGCTCCGCGATGAAAGGTTATACGGGGAAAATCGTGATGACTGGAAATATAAATAAAGGGGTAAGATTTATCGTCTCTTAAACAAATATTGTAGCGAGGTTTATAGCGCTTGATTTGCTGACTTTCCAGCAACAAAGCCTCACCTTCAGTATGTGTCACCGTGACATCAATCGAAGCAATCCTTGCTACCATGACTTGTTGTTTGGGTGAGCAGTTTTGTTTGTTAAAGTAGCTTGAAACCCTGTTTTTAAGATTTTTTGCTTTGCCAATGTAAAGCACTTCACCATCGGCATTAAGCATTTTATAAATACCGGGCCGCTTGGTTAGTGTCTTTAAAAAAGCTTTCGCATCAAATTGTTGTGTTTTTTGCTGAACCGTTTCGTCTTTCATGCATTAATCTGGCAATATTTGAAAAAACATCATCAAACATTTCTTTGGTCAAACGCTTGGTTTGTACGTTATAGCGGCTACAGTGATAAGAATCAACCAATAAACGACCATCAGGCAATTCATGCACCACATTATGACCAAAAATAGCGCTATTTAATTTTAACTGATACGCCTTTAAAACCGCCTGATGAGCTATATTACCAAGCGCTAAAATAATGGCATGTTCCGGTAGCTGTCCCAATTCAACGCTCAAAAATTGATTACAAGTTCTAATCTCCTCGCCGGTTGGCTTATTCTGGGGAGGCAAACATTTAACTGCATTGGTAATTCGGCAATTATTCAGCTGCAAATCATCACTTGATGATTCCGATTGAGCCTTATTGCTGTAACCGAAATCATATAAAGCCTGATACAGTAAAATTCCAGCGTAATCACCAGTAAACGGTCGCCCAGTGGCATTGGCGCCATGCATTCCTGGAGCCAAACCTACAATCAACAGCTCAGGGTTTTCAGCGCCAAATGGAGCAACTGGTCTTGCATGGTATTCAGGATATTTTTCTTTAACATCCAAAAGAAAGTCGTGTAACCGGGAACACTGCACACATCCCGGATCAAACATAGATTTTATATCCATCTTATTTTTCAGAAAAAGCCCTCATAAAAAAAGGGCCAATTGGCCCTTTTTGACAATATAAATTAATACGAACAAAGTTATTCTTGCTTTCCCTCTTCAGTCGCTTTCATACTCAATCTGACCCTTCCCTGACGATCAATTTCCAGAACTTTCACTTTAACAACATCTCCTTCAGAAAGTTTGTCGCTGACTTTTTCAACACGCTCATCAGAAATCTGGGATATATGAACCAAACCATCCTTGCCTGGCAAAATGGTCACAAATGCACCGAAATCCATTAGCCTGACAACTTTACCTTCATAGGTTTTACCTACTTCAACTTCAGCGGTAATTTCTTCAATAATTCGTTTGGCTTCTTCACCAGCAGCCTTATCAACCGAAGCTATTTTTACTATTCCGTCATCAGTCAAATCAACACTGGCGCCAGTTTGTTCGGTAATTCCACGAATGGTGGCTCCGCCTTTACCGATAACCTCGCGAATCTTACTGGGATCAATTTTTATGGTGATAATCCTTGGTGCAAAATCTGACATTTCTAACCGTGTAACCGGTAACGATTTGTTCATTTCTCCAAGAATATGTAATCGACCTGCTTTGGCTTGCTGCAACGCTTTTTCCATAATTTCAGAAGTAATCCCTTCAATTTTGATATCCATTTGAAGCGCGGTAATCCCTTCTTCAGTACCCGCTACTTTAAAGTCCATATCACCGAGATGATCTTCGTCACCCATAATGTCAGACAAAACAGCAAACTCTTCATTTTCCTTAATCAATCCCATGGCAATACCCGCAACTGGCGCTTTAACTGGCACACCGGCATCCATTAATGCCAAACTGGTGCCACATACCGAGGCCATTGAGCTTGAACCATTCGATTCAGTAATTTCTGAAACCACACGAACAACATAAGGAAATTCTTCCATATTTGGAAGCACCGCTTTAACGCCTCGCTTAGCCAAACGGCCATGGCCAATTTCGCGACGCTTGGGTGAACCAACAAAACCTGTTTCACCAACACAAAATGGAGGAAAATTATAGTGCAGCATAAAAGGCTCTCTATATTCTCCTGCCAAAGCGTCAATCACCTGGGCATCACGCTCAGTACCCAGCGTAGCAACAACCAGGGCTTGCGTTTCACCACGCGTAAACAGTGCTGAACCGTGTGCTCTGGATACCACCCCCGTTCTGATGCTTATGGGTCTGACAGTATCCAGATCTCGACCATCAATTCGCTTCTTATCAGTTAAAATTGAGCCACGAACAATTTTTTTCTCAAGATTTTCGATAATTCCTCTAATATCGCTCTCTTCATACTGTTCATCAGCCGTTAATTTTTCAACAACTGAATTTCTGATTTCCTTTAGGGTTTCTTGACGGACCAATTTCTCGGCAATTTGATAAGCTTCAGCAATCTTAGTTTCAACTTCTTCACTAACCAGCTTTTGCAATTCAGAATCAACCTCTGGTGCCGCCCATTCAATTGAAGTAGGATTTACTTGCTCAGCAAATTCCTTAATAGCTTGAATGGCAATTTGCATTTGCTCGTGACCAAACAAAACTGAACCCAACATCACTTCCTCAGATAGCCTGTCCGCTTCTGATTCAACCATCAGTACCGCTTGCTGAGTACCTGCAACAACCAATTCAAGCTGGGAATCCTTAATTGCCGTGACAGATGGATTTAATAAATATTCACCATCTTTATAACCTACGCGTGCCGCTCCAACCGGACCATTAAACGGCAAACCGGAAACAGCTAATGCGGCTGAAGAACCTAAAAGTGCAGGAATTTCAGGATCAATTTCTGGATTAAGTGAAATTACCGTCGCGATAATTTGCACTTCGTTGGTATAACCTTCTGGAAAAAGAGGTCTGATCGGTCGATCAATCAATCTGGAGGTTAATGTTTCCTGCTCACTCGGTCGCCCTTCACGTTTAAAAAAACCACCGGGAATTTTTCCGGCTGCATAGGCCTTTTCCTGATAATTAACAGTCAAGGGAAAAAAGTCTCCTCCTGACGGTTCTTTTTTGGCAACCACAGTGACCAGAAGAGATGTACCCTCCATATCAATAATGACAGCGCCATCGGCTTGACGAGCAATTTCCCCTGTCTCAAGAGAAACAAGGGAATCGCCGTATTGAAATTCTTTCCTGATTGGATTCACGAGTAAGTTTCCTGCGTTTTTGAAAAGTAAATTATTAAGTCATTCCTCAAAAACAGAATGACTCTCTATTGATCGTAGAATTATTTACGTAAGCCCAAACGTTTAATCAGCGAACGGTAACGATCAACATCTTTGTTTTTTAGATAATCCAGTAATTTGCGGCGTTGATTAACCATCCGTAACAAACCTCGGCGTGAATGATTATCTTTTTTATGTTCTGCAAAATGGGGCGCTAAATGAGTAATATGGGCTGTCAATAGTGCGACTTGCACTTCTGGAGAACCTGTATCAGTTTCCGATAAACGATATTCTTCAATAACCGCTTGTTTCTGCTGTGTTGTAAATGGCATATCTAATAATCCCCTATATTTTATGAATGTAAATAATAAATTCAGATAACTTTTACCTGAAGTGGCTCTTCAATTTCCGCGATAGGGTGCAGAAATTATGAGTTCCTTATGGCTATGACTGCAAATGATATAATTTTTTTGGGGCAAGTTTACCACCCATAATCATTTCACCCAAGCCTAAAAAAATTTGTCTTGAATAAATCCTAACCAAGCCTTCTGTTGTCTCATCAATTTGTAACACCTGGCCATGTCTAATTGCTTGTGCCTGCTCATCTGTAACATTCACTGCAGGCATTGATATTAACGGTTCGTCAACGGCAATTAATACATCTTTCAACTGTTCGGATGACATTGCTTGCAATTGCTCTATGGTATAGCATCGGTCAATGGTGAAACCCCCAACTGCTAAACGTCTAAGTTTCGTTACTGTGCCGCCACAACCTAGAAACTTACCAATATCTTCTGCTAATGACCGGATATAAGTTCCCTTGGAGCAATGAACATTTATTGTTAATTGTTGCTGTTGATAATCAATAAATTGCAATTTATAAATAGTAATTCGTCTTGGCTTCCTCTCTACGGTTTTACCCTCTCTTGCCAGTTCGTATAATTTCTTGCCATTATACTTTAATGCCGAAAACATTGGCGGAACCTGATCATAACTGCCAACAAAATTATTCAGGCAATCGTCCAATTGTTTCTGACTCAATTCAGGAACTGGACTTTCCTGTATCACCGTACCTTCAGCATCACCTGTATTAGTAACAATTCCCAGTTGTATTTCAACTTGATATCGTTTTCTTTCATTCAGTAAATACGCCGAAGTTTTGGTCGCTTCTCCCAAACATACGGGCAACAATCCACTTGCCAAAGGATCGAGACTCCCGGTATGGCCGGCTTTTTTTGCATTAAACAACCGCTTAACTTCCTGTAAAGCACGGTTGGATGATATACCCAGTCGTTTATCCAGCAAGAATATACCGTGAACATCAGAACCTGACTTTTTTTTAGCCACGCCTAACCCTTATCAGAACTATCCGAATCATCCTGATCTTCACGTAACAACTGCGCTACCCGCATACCTATATCAAAGGAATCATCATAAAAAAAACGTAATTCTGGAATATGGCGCAGTCGCATAATAGCGGCCAGCTGAGAACGGATAATGGGTGCAGATTCATTTAACCATGTCACATTATCCTGTTTCGCTTGATCATCGGCATTAAGCACGGTTATGTACACTTTCGCAATGGCAAGGTCTTTACTGACCTTCACCTCATTGACAGTAATAAAGCCCAGGCGCGGGTCTTTAATGCCACGCTGCAGAATCAATGCGAGTTCTTTCTGAATTTGTGACGAAACCCTGGCGCTTCGACTAAATTCTCTGGCCATTTATCTTATAATTCACGTTTAACTTCAATGCGTTCAAATACCTCAATTTGATCGCCAACCTTAACATCATTGTAATTTTTCACACCAATGCCACATTCCATACCCATTTTGACTTCTGCTACATCGTCTTTAAAACGCCTTAACGACTCAAGTTGACCTTCATAGATAACGACATTGTCACGCAATACCCGAATTGGCAAATTTCTTTTCACAATGCCTTCAATGACCATGCAACCAGCTATAGCACCAAATTTTGGTGACCGGAAAACATCTCGCACTTCCGCCAGCCCAACAATCTGCTCCTTGATATCAGGTTGCAACATACCTGAAATTGATTTTTTAACTTCATCAATTGCATCATAGATAACGCTGTAATAATGCAAATCTATTTCTTTCTCTTCAATCAGTTTTCGTGCTGTTGCATCTGCACGGACATTAAAACCGATAATAATAGCATCTGAAGCCAAAGCCAGGTTGGCATCCCCTTCATTAATTCCTCCGACTCCACCATAAACCGCCTTCACTTGAACTTCGTCATTGGATAGCTTGACCAATGAATCCCGCAAAGCCTCAAGGCTACCACGAACATCAGTTTTAATAACTAGATTTAACGTAGCTACTTCACCCGCAGACATTTTTGAGAAAACCTCATCAAGCTTGGTCGCCTGTTGCGCAGCTATTTGGCTGGATCGACTGCGTTCCAAACGATGTTCCGCCAACTCGCGAGCAGTCCGCTCATTTTGTACCACAACAAAATCTTCTCCCGCATCCGGCGTACCAGAAAGACCAACCAACTCTACCGGAGAGCTTGGACCAGCAGTATTAACTGCTTGAGCATTTTCGTTATGCATCGCCCTTACACGACCAAATTCCTTGCCGCACAATACGATATCGGATTTATTCAGCGTTCCACGCTGTACCAGAACTGTTGCCACTGGACCTCGCCCTTTATCTAGACGTGATTCAATAACGATTCCCGATGCAGGCCCTTCTTCAGGTGCTTTCAGTTCTAGAATTTCCGCCTGTAAAATCAAGGCTTCAATCAAATCATCAATGCCTTCACCAGTTTTAGCAGATACTTTAAGAAACTGGACATCGCCGCCCCATTCTTCCGGGACCACATCTATTGCAGCTAACTCTTGCATAACCTTATCGGGGTTAGCTTCCGGCTTGTCAATTTTATTGATTGCTACAATCATTGGCACTTCTGCAGCACGCGCATGCTCAACGGCTTCTTTTGTTTGAGGCATAACGCCATCATCGGCAGCAACAACGACAATTACAACATCAGTCACCTGAGCGCCGCGAGCTCGCATAGCTGTGAACGCAGCATGACCCGGCGTATCGAGAAATGTTACGGAACCGTGATCGGTCACCACTTTATAGGCACCGATATGCTGCGTAATACCACCCGCCTCTCCTGCTGCTACGCGGGTTTCACGAATATAATCAAGTAGTGAAGTCTTACCGTGATCAACATGCCCCATAATTGTAACAATGGGCGCCCTTGGTTTGGCTTCAAAATCGCCTTCCTGTAATTTAGACAGAATTTCTGATTCCAGATCATCATCACTCTGAGCAACGGCCTTATGCCCAAGCTCTTCAACCAAAATAATTGCTGTTTCCTGGTCAATACTTTGATTAATCGTTGCCATAATACCAAGCTTCATAAGATGCTTGATTATCTCTGCCGCCTTTATACTCAATTTTTGAGCAAGATCAGAGACAATAATGCTTTCAGGAATAGCAATCTCCTTAGTGATTGGAGTAACCGGTTTCTCAAATTGATGTTTGCTATCACTTTTAATAATTTTGTTTGAAGCTGCAGATCCTCTAGCCTTTCTCTTTTTTCCTTTGCGGGTTTGATCAGCCCCGGATGAAGCTTTTTTATGAAGTGTTTTTTGCTTGGATTCTGCCTGTTTCTTTACCTTCTCTGCATTTCTTTCGATAGCAGCAATTCTATTGGCTTCTGCTTCTTTCGCTTTTCTCTCAGCTTCAGCTGCTTCTTGTTCTTTTCTTTCACGCTCTATCCGCTCTTGCTCTTCAGCTGTACGTTTTTGCTTTAATTCTTCTTCTTTTTTTGCTTGTTCCGCACGCAGTTTTTCTTCAGCGAGTCGCTTCTCCTCTTCGCGCTTCTCCCTGGCAAGCCGTTCTTCAGTAATTTGCCTTTGTTGTTCCTCGAGCGCTTTCTTTGCCTGTTCCAGCTCTTTGATTTCTTCTGCCTGTGCAGACTCGCTGCGTTTAATATAAGTCCTTTTTTTACGGACTTCTACACTGACTGTTTTTGCAACTTGACCAGGACTTTTTGATTGGCGAAGTTCATTCACAGTCCGCCTTTTCAACGTAACGCGTTTGGGTGCAGCATCAGTATCCTCGGTAGAGGATTTACCATGCCGTTGACGAAGATGTGTTAGCAATTTTAGTTTTTCTTCTTCACTAATTACATCATCAGCTGTGTGGGCTGTAATATCTGCTGCTTTAAGCTGCTCCAACAACTTTTCCAACGGAATATTAACCAATTCCGATAATTCTTGTACTGTTTTTCCGCTCATACCCCACCTACCCTTCAACTGTACCGTTGTTTTGTTCAGCAAACCACGGTTCACGTGCCTTCAATATTAACTGGGCAGCCCGTTCTTCATCCATACCTGTAAAATCCAAAATATCATCAACTGCCTGCTCTGCTAAATCCTCCATGGTAATGATACCTTGTTGCGCCATTTCCACGGCCAATTCTTTTGTCATCCCTTCCATTTCCAGAAGATCCTGAGCTGGCTCTGCTGTTTCTATTTGTTCTTCCGTTGAAATTGCACTGATTAACAATGCATCTTTTGCCCTGCTTTTTAACTCTTCGATCAGTTCCTCATCAAACTCACCAATCTGCAGCATCTCACTGATCGGCACATAGGCCAGTTCTTCAATGGTACTGAAACCCACCTCTGCCAGGATGCCTGCAATTTCTTCATCAACATCCAATTGCTCCTTGAAAAGCTGTTTGATTTTCTCCAGTTCGGCTTCACTTTCTTGCTCTGCCTTTGCCGCATCAAGAACATTCAATTCCCAACCAGTCAGCTCAGAGGCTAAACGAACATTTTGCCCTCCTCTGCCAATGGCTTGGGACAAACTTTCCGATGACACGCCGACATCCATAAAATGCTTATCTTCATCAACAACAATGGATTCCACATCAGCCGGCGACATAGCATTGATGACAAACTGAGCATCATTTTCATTCCATAGTATGATATCGACCCGTTCACCATTCAATTCATTAGATACCGACTGTACACGCGAGCCTCGCATTCCCACACAAGCACCGACAGGGTCCAGTCTCGGGTCATTACTTTTTACGGCAATCTTGGCTCTTGAGCCAGGATCTCTTGCCGCACTCAACACATCAATCAATCCTTCGCCCACTTCAGGCACTTCAAGCCGGAACAATGCCAATAATAATTCAGGTGCGGTACGACTCACAAAAAGCTGAGGGCCTCTTGCCTCGGAGCGAACTTCTTTCAAATAACCTCGAATTCTATCGCCAATTCTGACCGATTCTCCTGGTATCATTTCTTCCCGCGGAATCAATGCCTCAACATTCCCACCCAGATCTAAATAAACATTGCCTTTTTCTACACGTTTAACGACCCCGGCGATCAGATCCCCCACTCTGTCTTCATAGGCCTCAACGATTTTTTTGCGTTCCGCCTGGCGAATTTTTTGAATGATGACCTGTTTTGCTGATTGTGCACCAATTCGGCCAAAATCAACTGACTCAATTAGTTCCTCTACAAAATCCCCAACCTGAATGTCGGGGTTTTTCTTCTTTGCATCCTCCAGTAAAATCTGGGAATCAGGGAATTCCAAACCATTTTCGAATTCGTCATTAGGCTCAACAACCTCCCAGCGCCGAAAGGTTTCATACTCACCTGTTTTTCTGTCAATACTGACCCGAACCAATATAGGCTTCTTATCCAGCTTTATCGTTGCTGCTTCTAATGCAGATTCTACTGCTTGAAAAACGATTTCTTTTTCGATATCTTTTTCATTAGAAAAAACATCAACCATCAACAAAATATCTTTACCTTTTTTTGGCATCGCGCCCTCCATCTTCAATATCGTACTCTGACCCCAGATTCGCCTTGCTTATTGACTGAAATGGAATTTCAAGTTTCTGACCATCAACATCCAACTGAATATTCTCACCCTCAACATTCAGAATTTTGCCCATCATTTTTCTGCGATTTTCAACAGGTTTATACAAATTAATTTTAACCACACTTCCAATAAATTGCTCAAACTGATCCAGCTTAAAAATCGGCCTATCCAGGCCAGGCGATGAAACCTCAAGGTTATAATTTCCTTGAATCGGATCCTCTACATCAAGCATGCCACTAATTTGATGACTGACTTTTGAACAATCATCAATATCGATGCCTTGCTGCTGGTCAATATAAACCCTTAATAATCCATTTTTGGGGTGAGGGTTATATTCAACACCAACACACTCATACCCTAAACCTTCAACAATTGGTTCAATTAGCCTCACCAAATGTTCAGGAGCTTGTTTCATGATTCGTCACCAGCGAGCACGCAAAAAAAAAGAGCCACAGGCCCTTCCAGAAAAATACTTTTATTCAAGTACGACTAATACTATTATTTTTCTGGCCATCGTTTCTTAATTGGCGAAAGCTGGACAATGCCATCCCACCAAAAATTTTAACGGCCTAAAAACACAAAAACCCCGTACCGGGGTTATTATTATTTGGTTGCGGGGGCAGGATTTGAACCTACGACCTTCGGGTTATGAGCCCGACGAGCTACCAAGCTGCTCCACCCCGCGATTGATCTTTACCATTATAAGGGTTTATTAAAATTAATCAATCATTTTTTAAAGCATATCCCAATGACTAATCCCCAATAAAATAGCGCCCGCTACGATCCCGGCAACAATATCATCAATCATAATTCCGATACCTCCAGATATATGTCGATCAAGCCATTTTATCGGCCATGGCTTCACTATATCGAAAAAACGAAATAGCACAAAACCAAACGCCACTGCTGGCCAGGAAAAAGGCACGAAACTCATTGTCACAAGATAACCAGCCACCTCATCCCAGACAATCCCCGAAAAATCATGCTCGCCTAAGCGATTTGCTGCAATTGAACAAATCCAGATGCCTAATAAACAAGTTGACAACGTAACTGCTAAAAAAACAACAAATCCGGCTTTAATTAATAACAAATATAATGGCACCGCCACTAAAGTTCCCATAGTCCCAGGGGCATATTTCGACAACCCCGAACCAAAACCAAACGCCAATAGCATCACTGGATCCGTCAAAATCTGCCGGGGTGATAATTGCGCCTTGCCTAGTGATTTATTAAGAAAAATGCTCAAATCCATAACGACTAATTTCCTGAGTTACTCCAGCTTTATTGATTCTTAATCCCAAATTTGACTCAACTTTCCCGATACAACTACATTGAATATTAAGGCTTGAAAGCTTTTGACTGCTAACCGTAAAACACAACTCATAGTCATCACCCGCATTAAGCGGCATTTGCCAATCCCCAGTTTCGGCAATATATTTTTTCACTGCGTCAGACAAGGGGATTTTTTCCCAATCGATACTGGCACCCACCCGACTTGCTTCCAAAATATGCGTGAGATCAGCAAATAAACCATCAGAAACATCAATGCATGAATTAGCATAATTACGAAGTTGAATTCCTTCATTTACTCTGGGAGTAGGACGAATTAATCGACTTTTCACTTGTTCAGCCTCAATCCCAGCATCATACTCTTCCTTTAAAATCTTTAATCCAAGACCTGCATCACCTATTTTATGGGTCACAAAAATCAGATCACCTACCTGTGCAGCTGATCGCTTTAATGCACGCCCAACAGGCACCAAGCCCATCGCTTGCAAACTCAGTGTTAAGGTTCCTTTCGTGGTGTCCCCGCCAATTAAATCAACGCCAAATTGTTTGGAAAATTTGATGAAGGCAATTGCAAATTGCTGCAGCCAAACACCCTCAATTTCTGGCATTGTCAAGGCCAAAGACACCGCAATAGGCTGCGCACCCATGCTCGCCAAATCGCTTAAATTTACCGCCAACAACTTATAAGCTAAATCCTCCGGGGCAACATCAGAAAAAAAATGCACGCCCTCTACCATGGTATCCATGGTCACTGCTAACTCATAACCTACTGGCACTTCGAGTAACGCGCAGTCATCTCCAACACCTAGTTTTACTTGGGAATTTAGATTTTTATGACCCGCAAAAAATCGATCAATTAAGGTAAACTCTGAAAGCGGCAATTGCTGTCACCCGCTGCGCTGCTTGCTTTTCATTTCAATCTCTACAGCACGATTCTTTTCGGCAATTTTATCCAGAATTCCGTTGATATACTTATGACTCCCTTCAGCACCGAAACATTTCGCAAGATCAATGCTTTCATTGAGAATGACCCGATAAGGAATTTCCGGACGTTTGAGTAATTCATAAGCGCCTATTCTTAAAACGGCACGTTCAACAAGATTGATTTTATCCAGCGGCCGATCAATAAATTCAGTTAACGCCGTATCAATTTCATTGAGTTGCTCTGGGATTCCATGAATCAGTTCAAAAAAATAATTTTTCTGGGCATTTTTTAATCTGTCCTCGTCAATAAACTGCTGCTCTATAGCGCTAAGATTTTGCCCCGTTACCTGCCATTGATATAACGCTTGAACTGCACACTTTCTTGCCCTGGTTTTTGCCTGGCTCATTCAGCTTCCAGATTGTTAAATAAACTCACCATTTCTATTGCTGATAGTGCGGCTTCAGCACCTTTATTTCCAGCTTTGGTACCGGCTCTTTCAATAGCCTGCTCGATGGTATCGACGGTCAACACTCCAAAACTCACCGGAACATCATATTTTAGAGATATAGTAGCAATACCCTTAACACATTCTCCTGCCACATATTCAAAATGTGGTGTACCACCACGAATTACGGCTCCTAAAGCAATAATTGCATCGTATTTTTTTGATGCAGCTACCCGCTGAACAACCATCGGCAACTCAAATGCGCCAGGCGCTCTGACAATATCAATATCTTTTTTGTTGGCTCCATGTCTGACCAGCGCATCAATGGCACCATTTTCCAACTGCTCAACTATAAAACTATTGAAGCGAGACGCAACAATAGCAAATGCGCTCCCTTGGACTAAAAAACTTCCTTCGTAAGTATTGATAACTGTCATTATTTTGTATCTAAATTATATAAAGTTAAAACCAGTTAGTATTATACGCTACATGTGCGCAAATTAAGATTTCTTCAAAAAATTCTGTGTTATGCTTTTTAAAAGCAAAATGCTAATTGTTTATTTTCCCAAGAAATAATCAGAATATGGGGCTCGTAACAGGATGAGCGGAAAATTGAGCGGAAATTTTTGCCTTTTGAAACACATAATGACATTCCATAACGAAAAAGATCGTCAAAAGACCAATTTTCTATTGGCTAGTATAACCGTCAAAATCAACATTGTTTTTTAATCAATGGAAACCAGCGACCCAAAAATTCATCACGGCCAATTATTTGATCCCGCGACAAATCAAGATGACCCGCTACTTCTTGCATTGCTTGCAATTTGCAAGCTCTATAAACGCCCTCAATCAGCTGATTTTTTGATTGCCGGATTACCATTAGAAGACCGCAAACTCACACCAGCATTATTCATTAGAGCTGCCGAACGAGCAGGATTATCTGCATCGCTTATACAAAGACCGCTTGAGCAAATCTCCAGCTTGGTGCTTCCAGCCATTTTGATTCTCAATAACCAACAAACCTGCATTCTGACCAGAAAAGAAAAACATCAGATCCATGTCGTCATTCCAGAAACTCAAACGGGAGAAAAAATCATCGATCCCGAGGATCTGCAAGAATACTATTCCGGTTTTGCTATTTTTGTTCAACCTCAGTATCAATTTGATGATTCTATGAATACTGGTCAGGCATCCACTCCGAAACACTGGTTCTGGGATGTTATTTTCCAATCCTGGCCTGTTTATAGCGAGGTACTTATTGCCTCTATTTTGATTAACCTTTTTGCGCTGGCATCTCCCTTGTTCATTATGAACGTTTATGATCGCGTTGTTCCAAATCAGGCAATCGAAACACTTTGGGTGTTAGCCGCAGGGGTTTTCATTGTTTTCTCATTTGACTTGTTAATGAAGATATTGCGGGGTTATTTCATTGATGCCGCAGGAAAGCGGGCTGACATCATTTTGTCATCCACAATCTTTGAAAAAATACTCGGCATTCGTATGGCCGTCAAACCTGCTTCGACAGGTGCTTTTGCCAATAACCTGCATGAATTTGAATCATTTCGGGACTTTTTAACCTCAGCCACACTCGCTACATTAATAGACCTGCCTTTTTTAATATTTTTCCTGGCTATCATCTGGCTGATTGGGGAAAGCCTGGTAACCATTCCATTAATTGCGATTCCGTTAGCTTTGGCCGCCGGGCTTATCATTCAAAAACCCTTAAAAAGTACGATCCAAAAACTATTCGGGCTGTCAGCCGCAAAAAGCGCCACTCTGATTGAAGCGCTCGGCAATCTGGAGCCAATAAAAACCGTCAATGCCGAAGGACAACTACAAAAACAATGGGAAGAAAATATTGGGGAAATTGCCAAACTTGGCATGAAATCACGATTTTTGGCTTCAATTGCTATTCATGTTTCACTCTTTTTCCAACAAATCGCCTCAATTAGCGTGGTGATTTTTGGCGTGTATAAAATTGCTGATGGCGACCTTACGACTGGCGGCCTAATTGCCTGCACCATTTTGACCGGCAGATGCCTGGCTCCCATGTCACAGGTAGCTTCGTTGCTGACTCGTTACCATCAGGCTAAAGCGTCACTGGGTTCATTGAATGAACTGATGAATTTACCCGGCGAACGAACCAACAAGAAACCTCTTACGCGCCCCGCTTCAACAGGAAACATAGAATTTAAAAATGTATCCTTCAGCTACCCTGACCAACCGCAGAAGACACTTAATCAAGTTTCTTTTAAAATAAAAGCCGGTGAAAAAATAGCGATTCTCGGACGCATTGGTTCTGGAAAAAGCACGCTAGAAAAATTGATCCTGGCTTTATACGAACCGCAAGAAGGATCAATTCTCATCGACGGCACCGAAATCAAGCAAATCTATCCGGCCACAGTTAGACGACAAATTGGTTATGTCCCTCAAGATATTTCTCTGATGCGAGGCACAATTTATGACAATATTATTTTTGGCGGTAAATATGTAGATGAACATAGCATTTCCAAAGCTGCAAAAATTGCCGGGGTAAGTGATTTTACCAACCAAAATGCGCTTGGGCTGGATATTCAGGTTGGCGAAAGAGGCGCGGCCTTATCTGGCGGCCAAAAACAAAGTATCGCCCTTGCCAGAGCTTTATTACATAACCCCCCCATCTATATTTTGGATGAACCAACCAATGCCATGGACAGTCGTAGCGAGGAAACTTTCAAACAACGCTTTGCAAACCACCTTCAAGAAAACCAAACGCTTATTTTAATAACACATCGCGCATCACTACTGACTCTTGTCGACAGAATCATCGTTCTTGATAATGGAAAAATAGTTGCCGATGGCGCTAAACAGCAAGTCCTGGACGCCCTGAAACACGGCAGAATTTCTGCTTCTGTTTAACTGAAACGACGACCATGCTCAATAAAATTATCGAATTAAAAGTCAAGAATCAAATTCAAGAACAAGATCAAGACTTTATAACCAACACCCAAAACACCAGTCTTTATGTCGCGCCACTGAAAACTCATATCCTGCTATGGATAAGCTTTTTTTTTGTCATTATTGCTTTAATCTGGGCAAATTATGCCAAGCTTGATGAAGTCACCCGGGGTAGAGGCAAAATCATTCCTTCCAGCCAAATCCAGGTTATTCAAAACCTGGAGGGTGGAATTCTTGCCGAAATCATGGTTAAAGAAGGCGACCTAGTCAAAAAAGGCCAACCATTGCTGCGTCTTGATGATATCCGCTTCGCGTCGTCTCTTAATGAAAGTCAAATCAATTACTATGAGCTACTCGCCAATATTGCCAGACTTACTGCCGAAGCTTATCAACAACCATTAAAAATGCCGAAAGAAGTCACCGAAAAGTTCCCGGAGCTAGCTAAAAACACCAAATCACTGTATGAGTCTGAAATTTCCGAACTCAATGCTAATATCGAAACGCTGCAACATCAATTAGCACAAAAACAGCAGGAATTATTAGAACTTAAAGCAAAAAAAAACAGGATATCAAGAAGTTATCGCCTTCTCAGTAAAGAATTGAAAATGTCTGAACCCTTAGTTGCCCAGGGAGCGATGTCGGAAGTTGAAATTTTACGTTTGCGGAGAAATGCTAACGACCTTTATGGCGAGCTAACTTCAACTAAGCTGGCTATGCCAAGAATTCAATCGGCCATCAACGAGGCAGAACAAAAAATCAAGGAACAAAAAGCTCATTTTCAAACCAAAGCACTCGAAGAACTTAACAAAAACAAAGCCGAACTCAAAAGATCTTCGGAAACCAGCCTTGCTCTGAAAGACCGGGTCAACAGAACATTGGTCACTTCCCCAGTGAAAGGAGTTGTCAAACAATTAAAAATCAATACACTTGGCGGCGTCATCCAACCAGGGATGGATTTGCTGGAAATTGTTCCCGTTGAAGATCAATTATTGGTAGAAGCAAAAATCCGCCCGGCTGATATTGCGTTTCTACACCCCGGCCAAAAGGCAATGGTAAAACTGACTGCCTATGATTTCTCTATTTATGGCGGCTTACCAGCAATCTTGGAACACATCAGCGCAGACAGCATTATTGATGAAAATGACGGGCAAAGCTATTTTTTGATTCGCCTTCGTACAGAAAAAAACTATTTACAAAAAAGTGGTGAAAAACTGGAAATAATTGCGGGCATGACCGCAGATATTGACATCTTAACTGGAAAAAAATCAGTACTGGACTATATATTAAAACCAATACTCAAAGCTAAAGCGAATGCTTTAAAAGAAAGATAGCTGAATTTTTTTCCCATAATATGAGCAATATTTTTATTTTCACAAAAAGCCCGCGCCTGTTAAAAAAATGGAAAAATGCGCTGAGTGATTCCTATACAGTTCAATATACAACCGACGTGTTTGATATACCCGCTAACATCAAACCCGAATCGCTCATCATCCTTGATACTTCATTTTTCATTGAAAACATCATTGAGTTTAGTTATTTAGAAAAATTTCCTGCTAAAGTCTTGATCATGGGGGATCAATACCCCGAAAATGCCCAAATTCAAGCCATTGCCTCTGGAGCTTCCGGCTACTGTGAAAATGGCTATCCAGACTCGCTGTTTCTCAAAGCCGTTAAAAGTGTTCTGGCTGGTGAAATATGGCTACAGCGCCACCTACTCCCAAAAGTTATCGGAGCTTTTGCCAAAATACCAAAAAATAATATCAAAATTGACAAAAACAAAAAATATGAACAATTATTGAAAGAGCTATCAAATCGGGAACTTGATGTCGCAAAAATGATTGGAGATGGGAAAACCAATAAGGTTATAGCTTCATCGTTAGACATTTCTGAACGGACTGTGAAAGCCCACTTAACTTCAATCTATAAAAAACTTCACATTCCTGATCGCCTCCATTTAGCAATTTCTATTTCCGAAATTAATTCAAACCACAATAGTATGTAAACAATCTTAATACATCATAAACTTGTGATATTCTGTTGATTTCTAATATAATACTCGCAACAGGGTAATTTTCGCATTCCTAAGCCGATCATCTAAACTCTCAAACTTAAAAAACAGAGAAAACCATGCGAGTATCACTTTTTTATATTATAGGCTGTCTCGCCGCCAGCATCACTCTATCAGCTAATGCCTATGCACAAAATTTACAGGATGCTGTGCAGCTAACAATCGACGAAAACCCGGAAATTCAACGTGCTAGAGCCGAGCGCCTGGCCGTAGAACAAGAAATCAGTCAAGCAAAATCCAGTTATTTTCCATCTGTTGATTTACATGCCGGCTATGGTTATGAAAGAAGTAATAACCCTGTCACACGGCGCGGCAATCCTGACGGAAAAAAAAGAAACGTTGATTATGATCGCACCGAACTTTCTGCAAGCCTAAGACAAATGCTGTTTGATGGCTTTGCCACACCTAGCGAAGTTAAACGTCAAAAAGCCAGAACCGATGCTCGCGCTTACAGTGTTTTTGGCCAGGCTGAAATTACTGCACTTGATGCTGTCGAAGCTTATCTGAATGTATTACGCCGCAAGGACTTACTACAACTTGCCAAAGAAAACCTGGAAATTCACCAACGCACGAATGATCAAATATTACTGCGTGCAGAAAGGGGCGTTGGAAAAAAAGCTGATGCCCAGCAATCTCTAGGACGCTTGGCTTTAGCTGAAAGTAATGTGAAATCCGAGGAAGGAAATTTATACGATACTGAAACAGCTTTTCAGCGTGTTATCGGAGTATTACCCAAAGATTTGGAACCAGCACCCGATCCAATCGACAGCATCCCGGAAAGTGTCGATGCAGCCATTGAAGAAGCAATTGCTAACCATCCAATCTTAAAATCTGCTAATTCTGATATTGAATCTGCATTTGCTCAACACAAAACCGCGGCCTCGAGCTATTACCCAAGAGTAGATTTTGAGGCTGGCTATTCCTGGAATAATAATCTGGACGGCGTTCCTTACAAAAATGAAGACCTCACAGCCATGGTCAGAATGCAATGGAATGTTTTTAATGGGGGCAAAGATATCGCCAGACGGAATGAAACAGCCTACCGGATTACCGAAGCAAAAAACATACGAGATAACACCTACCGCCTGGTTGTTGAAAGCATGAGATTATCCTGGACTGCTTATCAAACAGTTAAAAACCAGATGGTCTTCTTCAAACGCCACAGTGATGCCAGCATCAAAACGCACCAGGCCTATCAAAAACAATTTAATATTGGTCAGCGCACCTTGTTGGATTTACTTGATTCCGCGAATGAAATGTATTTGGCAAAAAGCGCTTATGTTAATGCCCTGTATGATCAGCAGTTTGCCATGTATCGCATCTTGACAAGTAAAGGTATGCTAAATCAATTCCTGGGCACCCAATTACCTGAAGAAACCTTGCCCATTAAAAACTAGCTTTTGCGTTGTTGGAAAAAATATTATTCCAACAACAATAATTTAATTATTTTCGACAATAACCCCTCTCTCTGTAATTTTCAGTAAAGCCATCCCTTGTAGCATCTGGCTTAGCTCCTTTCCCGCCATCTCATAACGCCAACCTTTTAAGAGCGGACTGTTTTGATCCTCAAGCAAAAGCCTTTCAATATCCTTACGAGTTGCGAGAATTGAAGGATTCAATGAGTTTTGATCTGCCCTGACACGCACAATCGCACCCAAAACATCAATTATTGCTTCTTGTTGTGGTGTTTTTTTTGCGGATTTTCCATGCTCGTGTAATTTTTTCGGCGCCTGATTTTGTGCCTTTTTAATGAGCTCACACAACTGCCTGCCATGTTGTTTGGCAGTACGCATATTCATATTTCTTATTTTAAAAAATTCAGGCATCGACGTCGGCTGCAATCGGGCTATATCCAGTAATAGATCATCTTTAAGCAACCACCCTCTCGGTTTATTTTCCTGTTTCGCGTTTCTTTCCCGCCACTCAGCCAAATGCTGAAGGACAGATAACTGCTTCCCGGTTAATTTATTTTTCCCCCGGATTTTTAACCAAGCATTTTCTACCGGAATATCATACAAATCAGCTTGCAAAAGCTTGGCAAAATCTTCTTTTAACCAGTCTGATCTCCCCATATCAGCTAATTTTTTAATCATGATCTGATATATCTTCGCCAAATAAATCACATCATCCGCCGCATATTTAAGCTGCTCTTCACTTAAAGGACGAATACTCCAATCGGTCCTAGTGTGCGCTTTGTCCAAATTAATATTTAAGTATGTTGATACCAGCATTGCGTAACCGGGATTATCCTGAATGCCTAAAACTGGAGCTGCCAGCTGGGTATCGAATACAGGCTCAAGAATTTTCCCGGTTAAATGATAAAAAATTTCAAAGTCTTGCTGACAAGAATGTAAAACCTTAACAATATCATGACTGTTAAGCACTTCAAAAAGCAAGTCCAGAGAAGGTAAAACCAAAGGATCAACACAAGCCACCCATTCCAAAGTGGCTATCTGCAAAAGGCAAAACTTTGGATAATAGGTCTTTTCCCGAAGGAATTCTGTATCAAGAGCCAGCCATTTTTCTTGTTGGATTTTGCTGCATAATTGCTCTAGTTTTTCTGGTGTATCGATATATTGAATGGCTTGCATAAATTATTGTTAAAAGCTTAGTGATTGAATGGTAAAATAAATTTCTGATTTTTATAAATACGGCTATGAAATACATCATTATCCCGGTAACTCCATACCAGCAGAATTGTTCTTTACTGATTTGTGAAAAAACCAACAAAGCTGCCTTGGTGGATCCGGGTGGTGATGTAGATTTAATTCTGTCTGCGCTGGATAAACAGCAGGCTGAACTCGAAAAAATTTTTCTCACTCACGGACACCTGGATCATGTAGGCGCCACTCCAGAACTAACATCAATGTTTTCTGTACCCGTCGAAGGCCCTCATCATGATGATCAATTTTGGCTGGAAGCACTTCCTTCTCAATGCGCATCATTTGGTTTTCCAGCAGTCGATGCGTTCTCCCCGGACTGTTGGCTCAAAGATGGAGATAAGGTTGAATTCGGCGAAATCAAGCTTGATGTCATCCATTGCCCAGGCCATACGCCGGGCCATATTGTTTTCTTTAATCCCAAGGAAAAACTGGCTTGGGTTGGCGATGTACTATTTAATGGCTCCATTGGCCGGACAGACTTCCCAAAAGGCGACTTCCATACACTAATCCACTCCATCAAGGATAAACTATGGCCTTTGGGTAAGGAAGTTGCTTTTATACCTGGCCATGGACCCATGTCAACTTTTGGCGAGGAGATGCGCAGCAACCCTTTTGTGGCTGGCTGATGGTTTTTTTCTCCGGTGTTTTTTTCCTGGCCTTTTTTTTAACCGCTGAATGGCTAGTTGCTTCTGATTTATAGTAACTGTTTTCAAATGCTGTAAAAGTTCGGTCGGCATTCCATTTGGCAGTTGAATCAATGTATATTGATCGCGAATATCAATGCGCCCAATAAAACGCCTTTCAACACCAGCCTCTTCGACCAAAACTTGTTTTAATATTTCGACCGAAATCCTGTGTTCATTTCCAACCTCGATACGATACCAAAACATTCGCATATTTTGTAAAGCACAAGCTTGACTCCGTTCAGCTTTAAATTTTTTTTCTTCTTCGGCTCTATAAAATTGTTCCTGCAATAAAAAATTCAGCGCCGCTGCACCGACAATCGGATCAATATCCAATTCTGACAATATTTGTTTTTGCGAAACAATATATTCAGTTAAATCTTTATCCTTAACAAGTTTCTTTATTCTATCTTTCAATAGCTTTTGGAACTGAACATCTTTTTTCATACTGCTGTTTTGGTCTACCAACTACATTGCATCCATATGAATTTCAACATAGGCTTCATCACGCAACCGCCTCAACCAAAGCTCGGTTTCTTCTTCAATTTTACGCTTTCTGATCTCTTCCTTAATCTGGTTTCTTTTAAATTCTTCGCTATTATCCTTTTCCTTTCGGTCCAGTACTTGAATAATATGCCAACCAAACTGGGTTTGTACTGGTTCGCTAATTTCATTGATAGCCAAGGCTTTCATGGCTTTCTCAAAAGGGGGGACAAGAGCCCTAGGCTCAACCCAGCCTAAATCACCACCTTTCAGGGCAGTCACGGTATCGTCAGAATTAGATTTGGCCAAAGTTTCAAAACTTTCGCCATTGGCAATTCTTTCCTTGATATCAAGCAACCGCCTTTTTGCCTCTGCATCATTAGTCAATTCATCAGTTTTTATCAATATATGACGCGCCCTGGTTTGGGTGATGATATGAACATCGTCACTTAAACCCTTGGCTTCGAGCAATTTAATAATATGAAAACCACTCGGACTTCTAATCGGTTCAGACACATCCCCAGCACGTAAATCCTTGACGTAATCCACAAACAAAGTAGGAATTTGACCTATTGTTCGCCACCCTAAATCTCCGCCTTTTAAAGCTTGACCCCCCGCAGAAACAGAAATTGCTCTCCGTTTAAAATCTGCACCCGCTCTTAAGTCTTTTATAATCGCTTCAGCTTTAGCTCTGGCCTTCTGTATTTTGGTTGCAGAAGCACCCTCGGGAACAGCAATCAGGATATGCCCTAATCGGTACTTAATTTTATCTGCGCCAGCCTGCCCCTGAGTTTCCAAATAATGATCAATTTCCCGGTCAGTAACTTTAATGCGGCTACCAATCTCTCGTCCACGCAGCTGATTTATAATAATTTCGTTCCTAACACTCTCCACAAAGCTATCATAAGACATGCCCTGCTTTTCCAGCTCGGCTCTAAATTGCTGCAGATTCATGCCATTTTGCCTGGCGATATCAGTCACTGAACCTCTTAACATCTCATCGGTAACCCTGATACCAGATTTCTCAGCCACCAACCTCTGTAGCTTATCAATAATCAATCTCTCCAGCACCTGTCTGCGCACCACATAAGCTGGTGGCATCATGGTTTTGGAGGCCTTCAGCTTTTCAGTAATGGCAGCTACTTCCCTATATAACTCACTATCCAGAATTACGTCATCTTCAACAACCGCAACAATACGGTCCAGATATTCTGCATATACCATAGAACCCGTTGACATTAGCTTTCCAGCCAAAATAACAGCCACCCACCACTTAATTCTAATTTTCACCATCATTACTCATCAAGGTATCTTCGATAACCATTTATCTGCCTTTCAAGGAAAATATCCAAGTCTTCGCCAAAACTACTTAAGCCTTTAAGTTCAAACTGGAAGAAAATAGCAGTTTCAGGCTCAATATTGTCGCTTATTGTATTGCTATCAAGATTACTAACAAAATATCTTCCAAGAATACGAAAACGCCAACAGCAATTATCCAATTCCACTCCCAAAAAACTATCCAGAGTAACCTTATCGAGAAAGGAGTATTGCCATCGACCAATTACACTCCAGCCCTCGTACACTGGCCACAAAAAAGAAACATCAAACTGATCGATACCTTTTTTCTTGAATAATTCTTTATTTGTTACCGGGTCGCGTCTTACCAGCCCAGTATTCTTATCAACCTGAAACTCACTTCTTCTGAAACGATAACCAATATTCAGTAATTGTCTATTTGGTCCACGGTAACGTAATGCTGCCTGATAACGATCAAAATAACTAGTATCAGGATTCCACTGCACTCCAGAAGAAAATGTTAAATGGTCAGTTATTCTGCCACTTAAACCAACGACGAGATTTGACAATGTATGGGTTTCAGGATCGTCATTTTCAGTCAGCGTCACTTTCCTATCCTGAAAATAGACAATCTGACCCACTGTAAAATTCAATAATTCCCTTCCACTATCTGATTCCAATAATCGGGACGTCAAAGCGTATGTTAACTGATTGGTGTCTTGTATTCTGTCACTACCACTGAAACGATTTTCTCTAAAAAGCTGGCTGCCGGTGAAATCAAACTCTCCCGTATCAAATAACGGAATATCATCCTGATCCTTATATGGGATATAAACATAAAATAAACGCGGTTCGATGGTATGAATAAAACCTGAATCCTGATCCCCAAATTCACGCTCAAAAAACAAACCTGTATCAAGCGATGCAATTGGCAAGGTTCTGGAAGTTCTGCTTGGCTTATCTGTTTGCTGATTCTTCAACCAATACTGGGTATGCTGCAAGGAAACCTTGGGAGTAATAAAAAAACTGGCTGTTTCATAGGGAAAGCTGACTGTAGGCTTGATATCAAAGCGCTGACCAATCAGAGGATCAACATTTTCTCCCCTGCTGATCCTGTCTTGTTCAGCTTTAATAATCGATGGCGAGCGATAATCATCCAGTTCAATGCCAAAAAAATCATCAATATTCTTTTTATGAAAATAAACATATTCAGTCTCCAGCCCCAAAGATAGCGGCATAAAGTCAAAATCCCTGTCAATATCAAACGTTACTTGCGGTAATCTCTGATAAGGCAAACTGGTTTGTCTGATATCGATATTCTGGTAATTTTCCACCTGAGCTTTAAATGCGACCTCCGTTTGCTCTTCATCCTTATTCCCAAATTGATCGTTATAAGAAAAATTTGCGAAACTATGCAAATAGGAAGCAGTTGAAATACGCAAGCTGTTTCCTAAGTCATCAAAATAATAAGGATCAGAAACATAATTCAAATCCATATCTGAACTTAAGGTGTCGTTAAATCGCGTTGTATTCTTGAAACGAGCAGCTCCACGAAAAGATTTTGTCGTTGCAAACTGGTCTAACGTACCATCGTCAAGCGCAACCTGATTGCCGTTATCATCAAACAAACCGCCTCTACTTTCTCCCGCCAAATCATCATTTGGCAAGAGCTCAAATTCAAAAGACCCTTCGGATGATTCAGTCAAATATCTGAACTGCGAACCAAAAGCAAAGCCGCGTTTACTGTAATACCGTGCCCAGAATAATGCATCATAATTTGGTGCAATATTCCAGTAAAAAGGAATGTGAACCCCAAAACCACTTCGGTCAGTATTATCCCAGCTTGGCGTTAAAAACCCAGTTAGCCTACGATTATCAAGAGGAAAAGATATGTATGGGGAATATAAAAAAGGAATCCCTTTAAACTCAAGCCACGCATGTTTTGCAGACCCTTTACCCGTTTTTTTATTCAGTTTTAGCCGTGAAGCATGCATAATCCAATCCTGATTGCCAGGCGGACAACTAGTGAAATTTGCCTCTTTATAATAGGAAAAAGTTGCTGAATCCCGATAAGCGACCTTAGCCTGACCTCTTAATGGCGCCTCGGGAGTAATAAACAAAACATTTCTTAATCTAGCCTTGTCATCAGCCAGTTTTAAAAATGCGGAATCACTAAAAAGCGCTAAACCATTTTCGCTGTATAAAACATGACCTTGTAAATCCATCGTTTCAGCAACAGAATCGTAAGTCGCCATACCTGCCATCATATGTTGATCTGCTCGCCGCAAATCAACATTTCCCATAAAACTACTGATTTCTTCATCAAAAATTTCAGAATAGTCAGAAATAATTTCCATTGGAGTAGTTTCCCTAAGCCCCATTTCGGTCAAAAATTGGGGAGGAGCGGCTTTCTTGCTACCAACACAAGCTCCCCAGGGGTTGGTTTTGAACTCGTTCATCAAAGTTAGAAAAATATTCTCTTCCCTTTGATCATAGGTAGGTTTGCCAATAACACCTATAATTGAATAATCCTCTTCGGCCATTAATTGTGGCTGGCTTTGGGGATCTGGCCCAACTAGATTACAATCCCATGTGCCTTTTTCAGGATTGGCCTTGCAATGCCAGCCAGTTTGTAGATTTTCGGTTCGGGGCGGTTCAAATGCCGTCGCAGTCGGCACCGATAATGGGGTATTGAGATCAACAGAGGAAGCAGGAGATTCTGGAATATCATTAATTTCAGCATTGTTACCATTGATTTCCTGTTCGGCAACAGGTTGCGTTGCAGAAGATGAATCGGCAGGTTCGATTTTTTTTTGACTGACGCACCGCCATTCCTTGTTTTCTGTTGTTTGTTCGCAATTCCAGCCGGTTAACGACTCATCCGCACCAACTAAAACGGTATACAATAAAAAAAAGATCCCTGTAACAAAACGCACAAACATTGAAAATGAAAGGTATTATTTAAACTGTAGATAAAAAACTGAATGCAGCCGAATATTTTACCTGAATTTACTAAAGTCTTTTAAAAAGAATCTTATATGCAAAAACAAGATATCAGAAAAACAGCCATTCAATCATGGTTAGAAAATGAGCTCAAAATGTCTATTGATTTTTTTGCTCCTGCATCCAGCGATGCCAGTTTCCGTCGTTATTTTCGGGTATCTTGTAATAGTCAAACCTATATAGTCATGGATGCGCCACCTGAAAAAGAAAACATTAAAGCTTTCATTGAAGTGGCTGGTTTATTTGCCTCTACTGGAATAAACATCCCAAAGATATATCAAATCAACCGGGAGCAAGGCTTTCTATTACTAGAAGACTTTGGTAATCAATGCTATCTGGATTTATTAAATCAAGAAAATGCTAATAGCCTCTATGAACAAGCACTTGATAGCCTATTCAAACTTCAGTCAAATATTGATTGTATGAATTGTAAATTACCTTTATATGATTTTCAGCTATTAAGCAAAGAGATTGATATTTTTAGTGAATGGTTTCTTGAAAAAAAATTAAACATCAAAGCCAATTTCGGTCAACAAAAAACCCTAGAAAAAACCAAACACCTACTTGTCAAATCTGCATTAGAACAATCCAAAACATGTGTTCACCGGGACTATCACTCAAGAAATTTAATGGTAACATCAACAAACAACCCCGGCATTATTGATTTTCAAGATGCCGTTGTTGGTCCTGTTACCTATGACCTGGCATCACTGCTTAAAGATTGCTATATTGAATGGCCTGAACAGATGATTGATCAATGGCTAAATAAATACTTCCTGCACCTCAAAGACGCTGGGCACATCAATTGCAATTATGATACTTTTAACTATTGGTTTGACCTAATGGGCATTCAAAGGCATCTAAAAGCCATTGGTATTTTTGCGAGACTTCATTTACGGGATAATAAGTCAGATTATTTACATGACATTCCAAGAACTATTAACTATATCATTAACACTAGCGCCAAATACCCGGAATTAAATGCCTTCAATATTTTTTTACAAAACACAGTCATGCCCGCTTGGCAGCTAAAATGAAAGCCCTTATCTTAGCAGCCGGCAGAGGCGAACGAATGAAGCCGCTTACTGATACCACCCCAAAACCCTTGCTTCTAGTGAATGGTAAGCCACTCATTGTTTACACTATCGAATCTCTTGTGGCTGCCGGCATTACAGATCTGGTTATCAACCTAGCTTATTTGGGCGCACAAATTGAAAATACGCTTGGTAATGGCTCTCGATTTAATGCCAATATCACATACTCGAGAGAGGGTCAGAATGCGCTGGAAACAGCTGGCGGTATTATCCATGCACTCCCACTCCTCGGCAACGCCCCGTTTCTGGCTATTAATGCTGATATTGCCTGCGACTTCCCTTTATCCCGCCTCACTGACAAAAAAATTGATTTAGCGCATTTGGTACTCATTAAAAACCCAAAACATCACCCTGGAGGAGATTTTGGCTTGGAAAACAACACCATCAAAACGCAGGCCACAGAAAAATTTACCTTTAGTGGAATTGGCATTTATAGCCCAGAACTGTTTGCTAACACACCTCCAGGAAAATCCAAACTAGCACCATTACTTCGATATGCAGCCCAGAAAAACCAAGTTAGCGGAGAAATTCATTGTGGTTTCTGGATGGATATTGGCACACCTGAAAGACTTACTGATCTTGAAAAATATTATAATCAGCTTACCTAAAGAACCCGTATAAAAGCTAAACTTTCGAAAATTATTTATTATGCTTCCTTCAATAAAAAAATTAGTAACAATATTTTTTGTATGCAGCCTTTCATTGGCAAATGCAAAACCTTTTCAATCAGTTTCATTTGCAACAAATGATGGTGCAACAATCTTCGCAAATTATTATCCATCAGGCAATCATGTTGTGATCTTGGCACACGGAGCCATTTTTAACAAAGAAAGCTGGGAAAAATTAAGCCGGGAATTAACTGATAATGGCTTGAGTGTTTTCGCTATAGATTTCAGAGGCTATGGGCAGTCAACAGCAGGAAACAAATCGAATGGAAAATACCTTGATATTCTCGGTGCAATCAATTATTTACAAACACAGCCAGATATTACAAAAATTTCTGTGCTCGGTGCCAGCATGGGAGGCGGAGCAGCCGCCAAAGCATCAATACACTCAAAAGCTGGCGACATCAGCAAATTAATACTGCTT
Organism: Methylomonas sp.; assembly: GCA_026989395.1. Classification (GTDB taxonomy): domain Bacteria; phylum Pseudomonadota; class Gammaproteobacteria; order Methylococcales; family Methylomonadaceae; genus JALSJK01. The sequence goes on along the minus strand of JALSJK010000157.1, from coordinate 10,692 downwards.
TCGCCAATGCCCGTTAGTAACCCGGAAAAACTCAAAGGCAATATCTTATACATCGTCAGTAAAAAAGAATCGATTGCAAAAACAATTAAACAACAATTTAAAAAAACACCGGACCCAAAAATCCTTGTTGAAATTGAAGGATCTGCACATGCCCAACATATTTTCAAAACCGCTCAGGCAAAAAATTTGACGAAAATTATTGTTGATTTTTTGAAGGAAGATTAAAAGACATCAATTTGTCTATTGTAAAGCGCCTGGGTCATGTAACTTTGACATGACCTTTTCAAAATCAGCTTCCACTATCGACTTGATTTCGGAATAAACTGGAACAAAACTGTTCAATATTTTATTTTTATCTTCGCTGGAGGGTTCTGACAAAACATAATCAGCAACTTTTTGCTGTCCTGGAGGACGACCAATACCTACACGTAAACGATAAAAATCCTTGCTTCCCAGGTTTGCAATAATATCTCGCAAACCATTGTGTCCCGCATGACCTCCTGATTTTTTTAGCCTGACAATACCAGGATCAAAATCCAGCTCATCATGGACGACAAGCATCTCTTCTACTTCGATTTTATAGTAGCGACACAGCTTACCAACCGAACGACCACTCAGATTCATAAAGGCTTGTGGCTTTAATAACATTACCTTATCAGTCGCCACTAAGATATTGCCAACCTCCCCTTCAAAGCGGGATTCAAAACTCCATGAGGCAGAAAAACTATTACCCAAACCCTCTAAAAACCAAAACCCGGCATTGTGCCGGGTTTTTTCATATTGTCGCCCGGGGTTTCCCAGACCAACAATCAATTTAATCATACAAAACTATCATTCAGCTTCTGCTTCATCATCAGAGCCTTCTTCTGAAGCAGCCTCTTCATCATCATCGCCACCACCTTTAGCAGCAGCTATCGATACTACTGACAAATCGTGATCGCCTTCCTGCAACAACGTGATAATTTCAACACCTTCTGGTAATTGAATATCGGTCAAATGAACTGACTCACCTACATCGAGATCAGCCAAATCAACTTCAATATATTCAGGAAGCGCTCCAGGCAAACATGCGATTTCAATATCAACCAAATTATGGGTTGTTACCCCACCTTTTTTTGCTCCAACAGAAGTCTCTTCATTAAGAAAATGTAAAGGCACATGAACACGAATTTTTTCATTGGCACTTACTCTCAAAAAATCCAGATGAAAAACCTTGCGTTTAGCTGGGTGTCTTTGGACATCTTTCAATATAGCTTTTTCTGTCTTGCCATCAACCTTGAGATCAAGAATATGCGAATAGACAGCTTCATGATCCAAGTGCTTAAGAACATCATTGTGATCCAGAGTCAAATTGACGGGACTCTGATTTCCTCCATACAGAATTGCTGGAATTTTGTGTTGTCTACGCAACCTCCTTGCCGCCCCACTTCCTGATTCCGTACGGGTTTCTGCTAAAAATTCAAAAACGTCAGACATCTTGTATCTCCAAATTCTGTATCAAATAAATCTTTTCTATCCCTGATTATATACAAGGATAGTTCTAATCGACATACAGTGAGCTTACTGATTCGCCAGCAGCAATCCTTCTGATTGTTTCGGCTAACATTTCAGCGACACTCAACTGTCTAATTTTTTCTAGTTTCAAACATTCTGCATTTAACGGAATAGTATCAGTGACCACCAATTCGTCTAATTCAGAATTTCGAATATTTTCTACTGCATTACCGGAAAGTACTGGATGCGTACAATACGCCAATACTTTTTTTGCACCGTGTTCTTTTAACGCCAGGGCAGCGCTACATAGCGTCCCCGCGGTATCAACCAAATCATCGACCATAACACAGGTTTTATCGGCAACATCTCCAATTATATGCATAACCTGCGCTACATTTGCTTTTGGGCGGCGTTTGTCAATAATAGCCAAATCCGCATCGTCCATTCGTTTGGCCAAAGCCCTTGCCCGGACAACCCCACCCACATCAGGTGATACAACAATTAAATCATCATATTTTTGTCGCCACAAATCGCCTAATAATAGTGGCGATGCATATACATTATCTACAGGAATATCAAAAAAACCTTGAATTTGATCTGCATGCAAATCCACGGTTAACACCCGATCTGCTCCTGCATTTCCAATCATTTTTGCAACTAGTTTTGCAGTAATTGGAACGCGTGCGGAACGAGTTCTCCTGTCTTGTCTCGAATACCCATAATAAGGCATTACTGCAGTAACTCTTAGTGCCGATGCTCTTTTTAAGGCATCGATCATAACCAATAACTCCATCAAATTTTCATTTGCTGGGGAACAAGTTGGCTGGATTACAAAAACATCCTTATCTCTTACATTTTCCTCAATTTCAACCGCCACCTCGGCATCACTGAACCTTCCAACCGATGCCATTCCCATGCGAAGGCCCAGTTTCTTGACCACTCCTTTTGATAATTCGGGATTAGCATTACCCGTAAACACCATTATCGGAGCATCGTTCATTCCAGGTCTCCTAAACAACATGACGGGATGAGGTTAAGTAAAGAAGTTAAAAGGAAGGCGTAAAGATACATGAGTTTTTGCACAAAATAGCATTAGCTTTTGATCATAAATCTTAATCGAAATGGCTGGGCCGCCAGGATTCGAACCTGGGTATGCGGGGATCAAAACCCCGTGCCTTACCGCTTGGCGACGGCCCATTTAAGAAAATTACTGACTCATAAAATATTACTATTCAAAACAGCCTTCTGCTTCTTCGCCCTCTTTCCATACGCACAAAAGTATAGCAGACCACTTTCATTTCAACAGTCCAGAAACTTCATCGCTAAACTTAGTTACTCCTGAGCATCTGAATTAAAGGCGAAACTTGTAATCCTTTTACAAAATACGCTTCCCAATCCGTTCTAATATCTTCAAACGCACTCTTTCCGCTTTGCTCATCATCAAATTGAACAAACACACAACTTCCTGTCCCCGTCAACTTTGCGTCACCATAAACACCAATAACTTTCAACGCTTTATCAACAATCGGGTATTGTTTCTTGACGACATCCTGACAGTCATTTTGCTGCTGGCCGGCAAGAAAGTCGGCTATTGTGATAGATTTACTGTCTCGTGTCAATGCCTCAGATAAAAAAACATCTTTGGTACTGACATGAATATCGGGCCTGATAACCAAAAAATACTTTTGTGGTACATCTATTTTTTGTAAATGCTCTCCCACACCTTCGGCCCACGCCGTGTATCCATGAATAAACACAGGAACATCCGCCCCTAAACTGACCCCAAGCTCTATTAATTGTCGCTCACTAAATCCTAATTGCCAAAGCTTATTTAATGCCACCAAAGTAGTAGCTGCATCTGAACTGCCACCACCCAAACCACCGCCCATTGGTAATTTTTTTTCAATTTCAATGGTAACGCCGCCATTATAACCGGCTTCTTTTTTTAAAAGTTTGGCTGCCCGAACAACCAAATTATCCTCAGTTGCTACATCTGCAATATCCTGTAATAAAGTGATCTGGTCACTATCATTTTCATGGAATTTCAACCAATCACAAAGATCAATGATTTGAAATACCGTCTGCAACAAATGATAGCCATCATTTCTTCGACCCGTAATCCTCAGCATTAAATTCAATTTTGCAGGTGCAGGCCACCACCAATTCCAAGGCGAACCTTCTAAAGTCTCATTTTTATTTAACATTAAGCACCCATTGATCGACGACCAGTTTTAATTTAGCTGACGCTTTTTCGATAACAATTTTGCGCGGCATTAAAACATCGCCCACTGAAATATAATTTAAAAAATGAATTTTCCATGATGACTGCTCAAAACCATCTTTCAGCCTGACATAATCTTGATCTGGCGCTGGCAAACCCAACACCCAAAAACGCAACACTGTCACTGGCACAACGAAGCCCAGCTGCTGCTCAACATATAAGTCAATATCTGTAGAATAGCCAATTTTCCCATCCCCGCGGTCTATTACAATTAGACCCGGGAGTAAAACAATTTTAGCTGCTCCTTGCCCCAGCGGCCCAGATAAGCTGATGCTTTCCTTATTTATTGCATGCACCCATTCGATATCAGCTGACCACGAATCACGAGCATCGCTCATGGCCAACCTGCCTTTTAAGCGCCAACTCTCAAGATTATAAAGATGCTGATTCTGTGTTGGCAAATATTGGGATTTCTCAATAGGACGCGTCGAACAGCCTCCTAAAAAAAAGGCAATTGCCAGAAATATATAAAAATGCAGAAATCGCCTGAACAAGTTTACTTTAGCTCAGGAATACGTTGTGAAACTTCGCGCAAATATTCATTATCCGGACTTTTCTCAATTGCCTTTTCAAACAAATCTTTTGCCTTTTGTTTTTCACCTAATACCCAGTAAACCTCAACCAAATGAGCGGCAATCTCTTCGCCTTTAAACTTCTTATAAGCTCGCACCAAATATTCTAATGCTTTTTCCGGATTCCCCTGCTTATACAGCAACCATCCGTAGCTATCCTGAATCACAGGCTCATCTGGTTGTAATTTAATCGCCTTTTCCAGGTAATCAGCCGCTTCATCATAGCGATCTGTCCGGTCAACAAGTGTATAACCCAAGGCATTTAAAGCATTGGCATCGTTAGGATATTTTTCTAAAATAAATTTTAAATCAGACTCCACAACATCCAACATATCCAAACGCTCTGCAATCAATGCTCGCGTATAGAGCAAGTCTTTTTGATTCGGATGCTCCAATAATGCTGTTGTCAATAAATCAAACGCTTTTTGGTATTGCTTTTGCTTATTAAATAACTCCGCCTGTAGCAGCAAAAGCCTTAATTCTTGATTAGGGAATTTTTCTCTCAGCTTCATTAATCGAGCTTCAGCTTCATCGTAACGCCCTTCATTCATTAACAGTGAAACAGCACTAATTCCCGCTTCCAAAACCAAAGGATCTGTAGTGATCCGGTCAAACCAAACTAACGCATCATCAATATGCTTCTGTTTAGCTTCAATTCTACCCATGTACAAACTGGCTTGTGCCTGCCACCGCGGATGCTCTACTAGCTTTTCAAATAACTTCCTTGCTTCATCGTCCTCTTCCAATTGCAAATAAACCAACGCCAAAGAAAACTGTGCTTCGGTATTGCCCGGATCAAGCTCAACTAATTTCTCATAGACTTCCGCAGCCTTTTCATATTCAGCCGTTTGGATATACAGTTTAGCCAGCATGGTATTAAACTGTTTGTTAGCTGGCTCCTTCTCTAATGCCTTTAGCAAAATTACCTTGGCTTTATCAAAATCCTGATCAAGCACGGCTAACTGAACTTGAAGTAATTGCGCTTTTGTCCAGCCTGGCTGAATTTCCAAGGCTTTTTCAATATTCGCGTTAGCTAGCTCATTGTTTTTCAGGTGCATTGCCAGAAACGCCTTTGCGAAAAAGATTGTCGCTACGTTTGGATTCTCATCTCCAAGCTCATCAAACACCTCCAAAAGAAAATCTCCCTTACCCTCCTTACCTAATACTTTGACAAGCTCCATTAGGGTAGCCTCAAATCCTGCCGGGTCATGCTCTAAAATATAACTAAGGTTTTTTACAGCCAAATTTTTATCATTGGCTCTAACTGACGATAAAGCCGCAATTTTTCTAGCGACTAAATTATCAGGATCCTGCCCTAACCATAATGACACTGCCTCCTTGGTTTTTTCAGTATCCTTCAAATATAAAGCAATTTTTGCCGCCCTTTCTGCAATTTGACTATCTTTAACTTTTCTTGCCGCTTGTAAATATCCTTCAAGCGCCACATTATACTGCCCCCGTTGACCTGCAATTTCTGCAGTCATCAAGAGATAAAGAACTTCCGGATCAATTTTAGTTTCAGCCTCTTTTGCTTTGTCAACTTTTTTGATTTTAATTTCTGTTGCCTTAACTTCTGTTGAAGTTTCCTCTTGCAACTCTTTTTCGGCCTTTTTCGGCAACGTCCCTGAGCACCCCACTAACAACAGCATGCTAATCGCAACAATTACTTTAATCATAAATAAATGATATTCCTTAAACAATACAAATCAATGTGTCTTTAAAACAATTACAAACCGTTTCCAGCAATAGTTTGCTGTTAATTTGGATTACCCTAAAATTTCGCATAAAATAAGTTCATGCAGACTAAAATTAACCGAAATCAACCAACGTTATATCCCTTTTCGCTTAAAAACGCCTTTTTTGCCATCAATTCCTCGCTCACAACTCAAACACACTCACACCAAAAGCACAATTACTCCAATCACTTTCAATTAACCGCATACTGGTTAAATGGGTATTTCCGAAAACGAACGGCGAATATTTTCAATGGCTTAATATTAACCCAACAAACTACTGTTACCAATTATAATTGGCGTTACCATATCTAAACCTTAATAGATAATAACAGAACTTTTTAAATTCAAGAACTCATCGAAACATTCAGGACATGACTCTACTCAGCGTTGGCATCAATTATAACACTGCCCCGGTTTCGATACGCGAACGCTTAGCATTCCCTGCGGAAATTCTTTCTCCCTGCCTTCAAGAATTATGGCAAAGAAAAGAAATAAATGAAGCCGCAATTCTTTCCACTTGCAACAGGACTGAATTTTATTGTGATCTTGAATCCAAAGACCAGCAAATTTTAATAGACTGGATAGCCGATAGCAGAAAAATCAAAGCTGAAGATTTCGCACCTTATCTTTATACACATTATGACAGCCAATTAATTCGACATATGTTTAGAGTCGCTTGCGGCCTTGATTCTATGATCCTGGGGGAACCGCAAATCCTGGGACAAATGAAAACCGCTTACCAAACAGCCTGTGAAGCGGGAACAATCGGTAAGCATTTAGGCAAATTATTCCAACATACTTTTGCCACCGCCAAAAAAGTAAGAACAGATACAGAAATTGGTTCTAGCCCGGTATCTATAGCCTTTGCATCTGTCAGACTGGCGCAACAGATTTTCAATACGCTAAGTGAACAAACAGCTATTCTAATTGGGGCTGGGGAAACCATTGAATTAACAGCTCGCCATCTCTATCAGCAACAAATTGGTAATATCATTATCGCCAACCGTACGTTTGACAAAGCCCACTCACTTGCCAGCCAATTTAATGGTTACGCTATCGCCTTGTCGGAACTTCCAAAACACCTACCTGAAGCGGATATTGTAATTTCCTCTACTGCCAGCCAATTACCTATTCTTGGCAAGGGTCTTGTAGAAAGTGCAATCAAAAAACGCAAACACAAACCAATTTTTATGGTTGACCTGGCTGTTCCGCGAGATATTGAGCCAGAGGTTGAGCAATTAAATGATGTTTATCTTTATACCGTTGATGACTTACAAAACACCATTAATGAGAACATGGATTCACGACGTCAGGCGGCTGAAAAAGCCGAGGAAATCATTGCAACCAAAACCGAACATTTCCTCTCCTGGTTACGCTCTCAAGGTGCACATGCCACTATCAGGGATTTTCGCTATCAAGCTGACGTAATTCGCGAAGAAACGTTACAAAAAGCACTTTCCAAGTTGGCAAACGGCGCATCTGCTCAACAAGTAGCAACCTATTTGGCGCATACCTTAACCAATAAACTGATCCATACCCCAAGTAGTCAAATCAGACAAGCCGGCGCCAACGACAGACATGATCTTGTAGCCGCTGCCAGAGAAATTTTTAAATTAGATAACACTGATGAAAGCAAGCATACAAAATAAACTGGATAATCTACATGATCGTTTTCACGAAATTGCCGCATTACTTTCTGAACCTGAAGTTCAAAATGATCAAAATAAATTCCGCTCCCTCAGCCAGGAATACGCACAAATAAACCCTATCGTCGACTGTTATAACGAATACAAAAATATTCAGCAGATAATCGAGTCGGCCAAAGAAATGGCCAAAGATGAGGATTCTGATATTCGCGAGTTAGCTAAACAAGAACTTGTAGAAGCCGAACAGTCCAAAGAACAATTACAAACTCAATTACAAATACTGCTGCTACCTAAAGATCCTAATGATAACAGCAATATCTTTTTGGAAATTCGGGCAGGAACAGGAGGTGATGAAGCGGCTATTTTTTCTGGTGATTTAGCCAAAATGTATCAACGATATGCCGAAAAACAAGGCTGGAACATTGAAATTATCAATGAAAACCGAGGGGAACATGGAGGCTATAAAGAAATTATCTTGCGCGTCACCGGCCAAAACGTGTACTCACAATTAAAGTTTGAATCAGGTGCTCACCGGGTTCAGCGAGTTCCAGAAACCGAATCTCAAGGCAGAGTTCATACTTCTGCATGTACCGTTGCAGTGATGCCGGAAATTGAAAATGTTGATGAGATCGAAATTAATCCTGCCGATTTACGAATAGATACTTTTCGCGCTTCAGGCGCTGGCGGCCAGCATGTGAACAAAACTGACTCTGCGATTCGAATAACTCACTTACCAACGGGGGTTGTTGTCGAATGTCAGGACGAACGTTCACAGCACAAGAATCGAGCCAGAGCCATGTCCCTGCTGCAATCACGCTTACTTGCCGCAGAACAAGAAAAACAAAATGCCGAACAAGCAGCCAACCGAAAATTACAAGTTGGCAGCGGCGACCGCTCAGAACGTATCCGGACCTATAATTATCCTCAAGGTCGAATTACAGACCACCGCATTAATCTGACTTTATATAAACTCGAAGAAATTATGCAAGGCGGCCTGGAGCACGTCATTCAACCGCTTATTCACGAGCATCAGGCGGAGTTATTAACTCAGTTAAGCGATGAATGACATTCAATCAAGTCTGGAAAATGCTTATGAAACTTTACAAGCCATATCAGACTCCGCAAAACTTGATTCCGAAATCTTGCTTTGTCATGTATTAGAAAAAAACCGGGCTTTTCTTAGAGCATGGCCGGATAAACAATTAAACCCACGGCAAAAAGAAAAATTTCTGGCGCTAGTTAAGAGACGTCAAACCGGCGTTCCAATCGCTTATATCGTCGGTAGCAAAGAATTTTGGTCAAGAGAATTCAATGTTAACCAGCACGTATTAATTCCGCGCCCTGAAACTGAATTATTAATTGAATTAGCCCTTGATCTGATTCCTGACAACCAATTCAAATCAATTTTAGACCTTGGAACCGGAAGCGGTGCAATCGGCATTACCCTGGCGATGGAGCGCCCAACAACCAAGGTCATTGCAACTGACATAAGTATTCAAGCTTTAGAAGTTGCAAAAACCAACGCAAAAAAACATAACGCTTTCAACATTACATTCAGGCCTAGTCATTGGCTGAAGCAATTAGCTAACGAAAAGCATCATTTAATTGTAAGCAACCCACCTTATATTGACCCAGCAGACCCCCATTTACAGCAAGGTGATCTAAGATTTGAGCCAAATAGCGCTCTAATAGCTAACAAGCAAGGCCTTGAAGATATTTTTGAAATTGTTGAAACGGCAAAAAATTTTCTTTATGACGGTGGCTACCTGCTAATTGAGCATGGCTATAATCAAAAGCAGCAAGTACAATCCATTTACGAAAAATTTAAATACACCAATATTGCTAGTCATTACGATCTAGCCGGTCAACCAAGAATAACCTTAGGACAATGGCACCCATGAGCTTACAAGAAATCACCATTCCCAGAAAAATCACCAACCAATTACTTCATCAGGCTCAAATATCTCCAAACAAGGAAATATGTGGTTTAATTGGCAGCAAAAGCGGCATTCCTTTTCACTGTTATCCTATCGACAACATTGCTGAACAACCAGAACGGCAATTTTTGCTTGACCCCGAACAACAAATTGCTGCGATGTCAAAAATGCGGGAACGCAACGAAGATCTGTTTGCAATATATCATTCACACCCCGATGCGCCGGCAATTCCTTCCAAATCGGATATAGATATGGCTTCTTATCCTGACGCTCTGTATTTAATAATTTCTTTAAATACCAAGGGCGTGTTAGAACTGCGCTGCTTTAAAATAGCGGATAATTCTTTCTCCGAATTACCCCTGGTTCTTGAATAGCACCAACGCCACTAAGCTCTTATACTTGCCTTCTCTTGAAGGATAAGGCAGGGCTGGGGCGCGACAAATTAAATATACACTTATTGGCTTTCCTTATAAGCACTTATTGGCGCACAAGAACAAACCAAATGTCTGTCGCCATAAACATTATCAATTCTTGCTATTGGCGGCCAGTACTTATCACTTCGAAACTCATTTTCAAGCGGGTGAAATGCTTGTTGGCGGGTGTATGGAAATAACCATTCGTCGTTCAACAATAAATCATGGGTATGAGGCGCATTTCTCAGTAAATTATTTTCAGGATCTACAATACCGTTTTCAACAACTCTGATTTCTTGACGTATGGCGATCATCGCATCACAAAACCGATCTATTTCACGTTTGTTTTCACTTTCAGTCGGTTCAATCATCATGGTATCGTGAACTGGAAATGACACCGTTGGCGCATGAAAACCATAATCAATCAGTCTTTTTGCCACATCATCAACCGTAATTCCGCATGATTTTTTTATAGCCCGTAAATCTATAATATACTATCCACGATCAAGAATACCCGGCTTTGCCCTCAATAATCTGAAACTTTTCATTCAACAATGCACGCAAAGGAGCATGATGCTCATCGAGGTTGTCGAAGAAGTTTGTACAAGCCTGT
>JALSJK010000156.1 GCA_026989395.1 Methylomonas sp. | reverse complement strand
TGCAACACTTCAAGGTGTTTAATCTCGTCGTCTGATAGGTGGTAATCATTCATGTCGCTATTATATTCGCAATCAATGTAATGCGCCAGCTAGTTAATGTGCATTCTTAATCGCGAATAGTATATCCCAGCAACCGCTATTCTTTTAATGATGAAATCATAGCGTTAAAAATAGATGGGAGTATGTCCGTTGAACGACTTGCTCACAAACATACAATTCTCGAAGATTGTTACCGATGTGAAGCCCATCCCGTCCCTTCACCAAAAGGACGACGAGTCATGTGGGCACAATATTTCCCAGCAGCTAAATCTGAAATAAAGGCTTGTGTTGTCGATAGTAAATTTTAAAATAACTTCTGTCGCTTGCTAAAGGTATATACTGTTTACGCTGAAAAATGCACTTTTGACATTCTGTAACATACTGAATGCAAATCAATTATTATGAATGTGGTGAGGTATTTTTGACCGTAAACAGTATATATAGCTGGCCAGATCAAAATTACTTTCCACTCAAACCCGTAAAAATTAGATTTCCGATTACGATAAAAAACGCGGCCTCACTCATAAAGACAATCATCCAAGTCAGGCATTCTTGATAACTCTGACAGGTAATTGTTCCAGGCATTGTCATAAATCGATGTCCCTTTTATAGCCAAATGTTTCATATGGTAATCATGTGCTACCTGAAAGGCCTTATCAAAATCTGCATTCAGAAAATTTCTGCTCAAAAGTACGCATAAATTATACACATCAGAATAGGCGCTGGAATTACCACTGGTGCAGTGGCTAATTTTCTCTGATATCAACTTTACAATGGAAATCACATATCCATCATGCTGCCAGGTTATGGTGCTTTCCGAAACATCTTTACCTGCAACTGCAATGGCGCCCAAGGAAACATAGGATAAATTCACCAAACCACCCAGAATTTCAGCCATTTCCCCTGATTTTATGGCATTAAACAACAAGCTTCCAGCCTCCATTAACATGGCTTGACGTTGAATACTTTCCATATCTGAAACATGACTGATTTCGCCAAATCTTGCTTGTTTGAACGAGCAAGCTTCATGATGTTCTCTTACTAGCTGTAAATGTTTGTTCATAATTTTACTCCTGCATTATTCCTTCAAGATCTCGCTGGGGTTTTAAAGAAATTTTCTTTACTAACCTTGGAGATGGAATACCTCCTCTAATTTAGGTTTCGATTAGAAACAGTTAGTTTCATTTATATGACCTTTTGTGGTTAATATGGTTCTGAGTGTACAAAAACAAATCATCTCCATTAGCATTTCAAGTTTATACTAGGTCTGTTAAATATCAGTAAAATAACGTATTATTTAAGGTTCAATTTATTCATTTTTTAATAGTTAATTTTGCTCAGGAGTAAAAAAATGCCCATAAAGAAAATGGTTGATCTGGATTTGGCGAAAAAACGGGTTTTAATTCGCCAGGATCTGAATGTACCCATTAAAGACGGCAAAGTCACCAGCGACATCAGAATTCAGGCAAGTGTGCCAACCATTAAATTCGCGCTTGAAGCAGGAGCCTGCGTGATGGTCATGTCGCATCTCGGGCGTCCGGTTGAAGGTGAATATAACGAGGAATTTTCACTAAAACCTGTAGCTGAAAGACTTTCTGAATTATTAGGGCAACCCGTCAGACTAGAAAAAGACTGGCTTGATGGTATTGATATTAAACCCGGCGAGGTTGTGCTTTGTGAAAACGTGCGCTTCAACAAAGGCGAAAAGAAAAATGACCCTGAACTGGGTAAAAAAATGGCTGCCCTCTGCGATATTTTCGTTATGGACGCTTTTGGCACCGCCCACCGCGCACAGGCGTCTACTCATGCAGTGGCTCAATTTGCCCCGACCGCCTGTGCCGGCCCATTGCTTGCCAATGAACTTGAAGCATTAGGTAAGGCGCTTGAAACACCGGACAGACCTTTGGTTGCCATTGTTGGTGGTTCCAAAGTTTCAACCAAATTGACGGTTTTAAAAAGCCTGTCTGAAAAAGTTGACCAGCTCATTGTTGGTGGCGGCATTGCCAATACTTTTATTGCTGCTGAGGGATATCCAGTTGGAAAATCACTTTATGAAGCAGATTTATTAGAAGAAGCCAAAAGATTAATTGCCGATGCCAAAAAAAACGGATCGGATATTCCCATTCCTGTTGATGTCGTCTGCGCCAAGGAATTTTCTGAAACAGCCGATGCAACTATTAAACCAGTGACTGAGGTTGCAGATGATGACCTCATTTTGGATATTGGCCCAGAAACGGCAAAACAATATGCTGAAATAGTTAAAAAAGCTGGAACGATAGTATGGAATGGTCCGGTTGGCGTTTTTGAGATTGATCAATTTGGTGAAGGCACCAAATCTCTCGCACTGGCTATTGCCGAAAGCCCTGCATTTTCAATTGCTGGTGGAGGCGATACTTTGGCTGCTATCGACAAATATCAGATCAAGGACAAGATCTCATATACATCAACAGGCGGCGGCGCCTTTCTGGAATTTCTGGAAGGCAAAGAGTTGCCTGCTGTAACAATTTTGAAACAGAGAGGATAAATAAGGCAACAATTATTTGCTTGAAATTTTGTAAAAAACCCTGATATATAACAGTATGATAAATAGTAAATTTTGGAGATAAAATGGCTAGAGTTACCGTAGAAGATTGCCTGGATAATATTGAGAATCGCTTTAAACTGGTTTTGTTGGCCGCAAAAAGAGCCCGCCAATTGCAAAGAGGTGCAGAGGAATTTGTGCCCAGAGATAAGGACAAGGATACTGTGGTTGCTTTGCGTGAGATTGCTGAAGGCCATGTTACTGAAGATAACATTGAAATGCTTCATCAAGTGGGAGAAGTTGAAACAAATTCGACACCTGTTGAAAGGTTGAGCGAACCCTTCTAAATGCTTTTTTAAAGATGGTAGAACTGGCTGAAAAAATCAATATTGAATTGCCTCAGGATAAATTACTGAGGCAGTTATGTACAATTTTGAGTCGATATTTACATCAATCTCAAATCGACGAAGTCATTCACGCCTATGAATTTGGAGCAAACGCCCATGCCGGACAGATTCGGAAAACCGGCGAAGCATATATTTGCCATCCACTTTCCGTTGCCATTTATCTTGCTGAAATGCGCATGGATGCCCAAGGAATTATGGCAGCTGTATTGCATGATGTGCTTGAAGATACCGATGTTACCAAGTCCGAATTACAACAATTATTCGGAGAAGATGTTGCAGAATTAGTTGACGGACTTACTAAATTGTCAAAAATTGACAATAAACCGCACGATGAAGCACAAGCTGAAAATGTCCGCAAGATGATTCTGGCCATGGCTGACGATTTACGTGTTATTTTGGTTAAGCTTGCGGACCGTCTGCATAACATGCAAACGCTGGATGTTATGAAAAGCAAAAAAAAGCAACGGATCGCAAAAGAAACACTGGATATTTATGTACCAATTGCCAATCGCCTGGGCATGAACGATATGCGGCGGCAATTGCAATCTCTGGGCTTTTACAATCTGTATCCAATGCGCTTTCGGATTTTACAAAAAGCCCTGAAAAAAATTCGTGGGAATCGCAAGGAAGTCGTCGATACTGTCGAATCGGCGATTAAGAACCGGCTTATCGAAAACCAGTTAAATTGCGAAGTCACCGGCAGAGAAAAAAACCTCTACAGCATTTATCAAAAAATGCTGAAAAAAAGAATTTCCTTTTCAGATGTTGCCGATATTTATGCGTTCAGAATTTGCTGTGATACGGTTGACACCTGCTACCGTGTACTTGGAGCTGTGCATAATCTTTACAGCCCGGTTCCGGGCCGTTTCAAGGACTACATTGCTTTACCCAAAGCCAATGGATACCAATCGCTCCATACCTTGTTAATTGGCCCCTACGGATTGCCTATTGAAATTCAGATCAGAACCCATCAAATGCATCAGGTTTCTGAATCGGGTATTGCTTCACACTGGTTATATAAATCCGATGATGAGAAAAAATCTACTTTGCAAGATTTAGCCCATGAATGGCTTAGAGATTTACTTGAAATCCAGAAAAGTGCCGGTAATCCTCTGGAATTTATAGATAACCTTAAAATTGATTTATACCCGCAGGAAGTTTTTGTGTTCACCCCACAGGGTAATATCATTAAATTACCCAGAAATGCTTCAGTTGTTGATTTTGCCTATGCTGTACATACCGATATTGGCAATTCCTGTATCTCCGCACGCATCGATAAACAGCTGGTTCCCTTGCAAACCAAACTGGAAACAGGTACGACTATCGATGTTATCACCGCAGAATGGGCCAGACCAAACCCCTTGTGGCTTAATTACGTAGTAACCGCTAAAGCCAGAAGTGGCATCAGAAATTTTCTCAAGCATTTTAAACAACAAGAAGCCATTGACCTGGGCAAAAGATTGCTGGAAAAGGAATTAAACAGCATGGATATGTCATTAGATAAAATACCCGAGGCGCATCTAAAAAATCTTCTTGAAGCTTTGGAAATACCCAGCAAGGATATATTACTGGAAGAAATTGGTTTGGGTAATCGCATGCCTTTTTTGATTGCCAAAAGGATCAGTCAAAACAATATGCAGGAAGCTGTCAAACTGGAAGATGCTGAACACAATCAGAAATCCCCGTTGCTCATTAAAGGTACTGAAGGAATGGTCGTTACATTGGCAAAATGCTGCCATCCTATTCCTGGAGATCCGATTCTTGGTTATTTCAACCCTGGCAGGGGTATTGTGGTACATCACCATGAATGTCGAAATAGTAAAGACAGCCGGATCAAAAAAACCAACTGGCTTGATGTAGAATGGGGGCAAGACATTGCTGGAGAATACCCGGTTGAAATTCATCTTGAAATACTCAATCGCCAGGGAGCTTTGGCTACTGTGATTTCAACCATTTCCTCATTGAAATCCAACATTGAAAATATTCAGGTTATCAGCCAAGATGACTCGATATCAGTCGACCAGGTTATATTGAGTGTTAAAGACCGAGTACATCTTGCCAATATAATTCGGAAACTAAAAAAACTTTCAATCGTCTTAAAAATAACACGAACTAAAGCCTAAGCGACATGAACAAGGAAATTATCCAAACACCTAAAGCACCCCAAGCCATCGGGACATACTCTCAAGCCGTTAAAGTTGATCAGACTGTTTACCTTTCTGGCCAAATACCGCTCGACCCAGACACGATGGAAATTGTTGAAGGCGACATAGCTGTGCAAATCAGACGTGTTTTCGACAACCTAAAGGCTGTAACCGAAGCCGCTGGCGGTAATCTTAGTCATATTGTCAAATTAAATGTATTTTTAACTGATTTAACCCATTTTCCTGTTGTTAATGACATAATGGCTGAATATTTTGCCGAACCCTTCCCGGCTCGTGCAGCCGTGGGCGTCTCCGCATTACCAAAAAATGTACCGGTAGAAATGGATGCCATCATGCATCTGCCAGAACAAGAATATACCATATAAAGTACGGCGTGCATGAATCGCTTACTCAACCAGTCACATCACTGACTGGTATTGGCGGCCAGACTGCAAAACGCCTGGAAAAATTAGGCATCTATCGAGTTCTTGATCTGATTTTTCATTTGCCCTTACGTTATCAAGATCGTACCCGCATTATACCCATTGGATCGCTAATACCTGATCAAACCGCTTTGATATGTGGAACCGTTGAATTCACAGACATTATAACCAGTGGCCGTGGAAGTTTTATTTGTAAAATCAATGATGGCACTGGTTTTATCAGCTTACGATTTTTTCATTTTAACGCGAGACTTCAAAAACTGCTGGAAGTGGGTTCGTTACTCAGTTGTTTTGGTGAAGTTCGATACGGCTTTTCAGGTATGGAGATGATTCATCCTGAATATAAAAAAATCTCCTCAAAAAATGAATGTATAACTGAAACCACGTTAACCCCAGTCTACCCTCTTACCGAAGGCGTTCGCCAAACCACTCTGCGAAAAGCAGTTCAACAAGCTCTGGAACTATATTTCCAATCCGAACAAAATCTAATTGATGAACTTCCAGAAATTATTTTGGAAAAGATGAACTTGCCAAGACTTGATGAGGCACTTAAAACACTTCACGCCCCAGATAAAAGCATAGCCCTTGCCGATCTGGAAACTGGCAACTTACCAGCACGAAAACTTTTGGCTTTTGAAGAATTACTCAGTCATCATCTGAGCCATTTGCAGACAAAACAAGCAAACAAGCAATGGCAGGCACCTGTTTTTAATGTCAATCAAGCCGCTATAAAACAATTTCTCCAGGCGTTACCCTTTGCCTTAACAAACGCACAACAACGAGTCATTAAGGAAATCGAGCAGGATTGTTCAAAACAAACCCCAATGATGCGGCTTATTCAAGGAGATGTCGGTTCCGGAAAAACGGTTGTCTGCGCCTATGCTACCCTGCTAGCAGTAGAATCCGGGTTTCAGGTTGCCATGATGGCGCCGACAGAACTGTTGGCGGAACAACATTACCGTAATTTCTGCGCATGGTTTAAGACAACAAAAATCAAAATATCATTACTCACAGGTCAAATTAAAGGAAAACAGCGCGAAGAAATTTTGCAAGCTATTGCTGAAGGAAACAGCCAAATTATTATCGGTACGCATGCCTTGTTTCAGGAAGCAGTCAAGTTTTCCAACCTGGGTTTAATTATTATTGATGAACAGCATCGGTTTGGCGTCAATCAACGGTTAGCGTTACGAGAAAAAGGCACCCATTCGAACATCAAACCTCATCAATTAATCATGACCGCAACGCCAATTCCACGAACATTAGCCATGCTAAATTATTCAGAGTTGGATATTTCAATTATTGATGAACTGCCACCAGGAAGAAAACCGGTTATCACACGAGCCATCAGCGCTGAGCGACGAGACGAAGTGATCGCAAGAATCCAGCACTGGACAGAACAAGGAAATCAATCTTACTGGGTTTGCACCCTGATAGAAGAATCTGAAATTCTACAATGTGAAGCGGCTGAAAAAACAGCAGAAAAACTGATCGCAGCTTTGCCAGAAGTCAGAATCGGACTAGTTCATGGCAGAATGAAATCATCCGAAAAAGAACAGGTGATGTCAGACTTTAAACAGCATAAAATTGATATGCTGGTGGCAACCACAGTCATTGAAGTTGGCGTTGATGTTGCTAATGCCAGCTTAATGATCATTGAAAATCCCGAACGCCTCGGGTTATCACAACTGCATCAATTGCGTGGACGAGTCGGCAGAGGGGCAAATGAAAGTTTCTGCCTGCTGATGTTTCAACCACCCTTGTCTGATACTGCTAAACAGCGCTTGGGTATTTTACGGGAAACCAGCAACGGATTTATCATTGCCGAAAAAGACCTGCAACTAAGAGGCCCTGGTGAAATGTTAGGCACCCGACAAACGGGACAGATGCAATTCAAAATTGCTGATCTGGCTATTGATTCCGATTTATTGGAACAAGTACAATCTGCCGCACAAACCATAGAACAACAATCTCCTCAAATCATTCAGCCATTAATCCAAAAATGGCTGGGCAACACAACGCATTATGCCGAGGTTTAGAAGCTATTGAAAAAAAGTGTTTTATATTCAGCCGAACCAGACTGGAAAACCAGCCACCCAGGAACCCATCGACTTATTCCCGAACAGGCCGCCAGCTGGATTTATGAGCCAGAATCAATTACCCGACGGTTACGCTGTCTTTACAATAATCAGGTCGATGTCGAACTCTTGTTTCATCAGCATAGCTTACCCTTCTTAAGCGAAAACCAACTTCTCAAGCAATCCAGCCAACATTATTCTCTCATTCGGGAAGTCATGCTTAAATCCAACGGCAACCCTCTGATTCTAGCGCGCACCGTCATTCCCATAAAGACTTTGCATGGCGCACAACGGATTCTATCCAGGCTCGGCAACAAACCCTTAGGAGAAGTGATTTTCTCCTATCCAAAGCTCCAGCGTTTGGAAATGCAAGTCTGTAAAATCGCATCATCGCACTGGCTTCCGGAAATAACAAATCGAACTAATCTACATGATTCGATATGGGCAAGACGAACCATCTATGCAATAAAAAACCGACAATTACTGGTCAGCGAATTTTTTCTGCCTGAAATTACTGGAAATATCATCAACTTAGAGTGATGTTCCAATGGCGCTTTGTCTATTTCATTTCCCTTTTAAAGCCTTAGGTTCGTCATGTGAATTACAGATTTATTCGGCATCCAGCCAACATGCCAAAAAGGTATTCCAGCTTGTCCAGGCAGATGTGCTACGTATCGAACAACGCTATTCCAGATATCGTAATGACAGCATTTTATCCAAAATCAATCAGGCTGCCAAACAAGGGAATTCCATCGTTATTGACGACGAAGAAACACTGGCATTACTCCATTACGCCGATACCTGCTATCAACAAAGTGATGGATTGTTTGATATTACTTCCGGAATTTTAAGAACAGCCTGGGATTTTAAAAATCAGATCATTCCAACAGAGAAACAAATACAGGCTATTTTGCCGTTGATTGGCTGGAATAAAGTTCATATTAAAGATCACAGAATAAGTTTTTCAGCACCTGGAATGGAACTTGATTTTGGTGGCATCGGGAAAGAATATGCAGTCGATAGAGCTGCAACAATTTGCCAGCAACAAGGGATTAAATATGGCCTGGTTGACCTGGGTGGTGATATTAAAATTATCGGCCCCCATGCTGATGGCAAACCCTGGTCAGTGGGTATTCGTCACCCCAGAAAACCAAACCAACTCATGGCTAGTGTTGAGGTTTCAAAAGGCGCTCTGGCAAGCAGTGGTGATTATGAACGCTGTATTATTATCAATGGTGAAAGATACAGTCACATTCTAAACCCAAAAACTGGCTGGCCGGTTCAAGGTTTATCTTCAATCACGGTTATTGCTGAACAATGTGTTATTGCCGGAAGCTTAGCCACAATTTGCATGTTAAAGGGCAGCCATGGAAAAAAGTGGATTGCTGATTTGGGCGTTGCCCATATCTGGATGGATAATCAAAATATTACTGGAGGAACCTTAGAAAAAAATGTTATCGTCAAAAAATAATTATTGAATAACACCACGGTCTCTCAGCAACATTATGACTGAATTTATAGATTCTTCCAAAGATTGAATATGAGTTTCAATAGTCAGTTCTGGCTTTATTGGTTCTTCATATATTGAATCGATTCCTGTAAAAAAACTAATCTCCCCTGCTCTTGCTCTCTTATATAAACCTTTTGTATCGCGTGACTCACATACTTCCAACGGACATTTGCAATAAATTTCCATAAAATCACCATGGGGCACGAGTTTTCTCGCAGCGCCCCTGTCATCTCGAAAAGGGGAAATAAAAGCTGTTAAAACTATGACCCCCGCCTCTGTCATCAATTTGGCTAACTCCCCTATTCGCCTAATATTTTCAGCTCTATCTGTATCGGTAAAACCAAGATCACTACATAGTCACCCCTGAAAAACAACCTATCCAAATGATTAATAAAGAATTATCTATAAAAAAGCAAGGAACAAAACACCCAGAAATAGTATAATAGACCTTAATTTTCTGGGCGAAAAGATCACCA
>JALSJK010000155.1 GCA_026989395.1 Methylomonas sp. | reverse complement strand
CGGCAATAAAGGCGCTGGCTTTTTCTTCCCAGTCTTTGGGCAATTCGCCAGCCATACGGCGTTGGTATTCTGCGGCTAATTCCGGATGAGCACTACGGTAAGCTTCAAATTTCTCTTTCCATGCCGATTCTAATTCAGCTCCCTTACTTTTGGCATCCCAACCAGCATAAATGTCTTCCGGGATTTCGAAAGGCGCATGAGGCCAACCTATGGTTTCTCTGACCAAGGCGATTTCATCGTCACCCAGGGCTGCGCCGTGACATTCTTCCTTGCCTTGTTTGTTGGGTGAACCCCAACCAATGATGGTTTGGCAGCAAATCAACGTCGGCTTGTCGGTCACTGACCGGGCTTCTTCTATCGCTTTTTTGACAGCATCCGCATCGTGTCCGTCAACTTTCGGTATCACATGCCAACCATAGGCCTCAAAGCGTTTCGGGGTGTCGTCCAGGAACCAGCCAGGGACGCCGTCTTCACCACGAACTTCGCCATCAATTGAAATGTTGTTGTCGTCATAAAAGGCAACCAGTTTGCCCAGCCCCATGGAACCGGCCAAGGAACACACTTCATGTGAGATGCCTTCCATCAAACACCCATCTCCTAAAAAGACATAGGTATGATTGTCAACAATGTCATGACCAGGACGGTTAAATTGTCCAGCCAAAGTCCGCTCTGCCAAGGCCATCCCAACGGCATTGGCAATCCCTTGACCCAGAGGGCCTGTCGTTGTCTCAACACCCGGCGCATAACCGTATTCTGGATGACCCGGGGTTTTTGAATGAAGTTGACGGAAGTTTTTTAGCTCTTCGATCGGCAAGTCATAGCCTGTCAAGTGCAATAATGAATATAACAGCATGGACCCATGTCCATTTGATAACACAAATCGATCCCGCCCTGGCCACTTTGGATTCGTCGGGTTGTGTTTTAGATAATCATTCCATAGAACTTCGGCTATGTCAGCCATGCCCATCGGGGCTCCAGGATGTCCTGACTTGGCTTTTTGAACAGCATCCATGCTTAATGCGCGTATAGCGTTGGCTAAATCTCGACGCGAAGGCATATTCTTCTCCTCATTCGGTATTGTTTTAATAATTCAGACAGGTTGTACTTGCTGACAACCTTTAGCTTGTTGATTTCAAGGTGCTCAAAGCTGAACGAGTGATAGTCAGATCCTATCACTCGTGCTTTTAATATCATTCCAAATTGGCGTGACGCGTTCGCATCTCTTCTTCCGGTATACCTTTCTCCCAGATAAGATGGGAAATCAAGGCCTCCAGAAAACACAGGGTCGACAGCTCAAAAACCGTCCCCATTGGCATGCCTTTGACCTTGCCGTACAGTTCGGATGAGCCCACCTGAAACACCGCATCGGCCAAATCGCCAATCGTCGAGTCACTCTTCGCCGAGATCAGAACGATCTTCGCGCCAATGTCCTTGGCTTTTTTTGTAAAGGCAATCAGTTGTTCTGTCTCGCCAGAACCGGATATGATGATCAGCAGATCACCTTTCTGTATGCTCGGGGTGGTAATCTCGCCAACCACGCTGACATCGTAACCACCATGCATCAAACGCATCGCGAAAAAGTTGCCAACTAGCTTGGACCGACCAGCGCCTGAAATGAAAATCCGCTTGGCGTCATCCAGCATTGCCACCATCTTTTCTGCATAGCTGTCATCCGTTGCATCCAGTATCTCGGCAATTTTGTCTACAACTAGACGCTGATTTTCTTTTTGCCACATCGCTTTACGCCCCTGCAGCAGCCTCTACCAGCTCGCGAATTTCACGGGCTGCATCGGCTGGTGATGGTGCGCCATAGATGGCTGCGCCGACGACGATGATGTCAGCACCCGCTTCAACGACTTGCTGAACAGTGGCTGGCTTGATACCGCCTGCGACTGAAATTCTAACGTCTAAACCTAATCCTGCGATGTCTTGTAAATCACCAAAAGGTGTTTGACCCGCTGCCTGGGCATCCAAACCTGTGTGGATACCAATGATTTGAGCACCTAATGCCGCCGAAGCTTTGGCACATTCAATTTTGTCTGGCACATTGATCAAGTCAACTTGTGCTTCTGCGCCATGCGCTTTCGCCGCTTTGACAACGCCTTCTATCGTTGGCAAACCGGATACACCCAGAACTGTACAGATATCAGCGCCCGCTGCGTAAAATGGCGTCGCTTCATATTCACCCGCATCCATTGTCTTCAAATCAACTAATAACAATTGATCCGGGAATAAGCCTCTCAGCTCTTCTACTAAACTCAAGCCATTCGCCTTGATACAAGGAGTCCCAATCTCAAAGATATCAACGTGGGGCGCAACTTCTTTCGCCAAGGCCACTGACTGATCAAAATCCAATGCATCAATTGCTATTTGTATTAATGGTTGTGCCATGTTATATGCTCCAATTCAATGTTGTTTTTGTTGGTTACTTAATTAATAATGCGGTGAGCACTCTAAAACAGAACATACACGGATGTCAATTTTCATATACCATTAATTTCACAAAAAGTGATAAATTTATTAAATACAATCAGGATAAAAAATTAAATCATGGATTCTTTTACCAAAATCAAGG
This sequence comes from Methylomonas sp., assembly GCA_026989395.1. GTDB lineage: Bacteria > Pseudomonadota > Gammaproteobacteria > Methylococcales > Methylomonadaceae > JALSJK01. Next base: position 7,457 of record JALSJK010000155.1, on the reverse strand, counting down.
CTCTGATTATAGATATGGATGGTGTTTTATGGCATGGAGACCAGCCATTACCTGGGTTATCTGAGTTTTTTCAAGCAATCAGGGATAAAAAACTGCCCTTTATTTTAGCGACTAATAACGCTCGCCTAACTCCTGATGAATATATTACTAAGCTTAAAAACATGGGAGTTAGCGTTGCCAGTCATGAAATATTAACATCGGGAATGGCAACCGCTTTTTATTTAGCACAACATTACAATCCTGTTTCAACGAAAATTTTTGTCATAGGTGAAAATGGTGCACGTCAGCCTTTAATAGATCAGGGGTTTTCCTTAATAGATACTTACCAGTTCAATGATAATGACAAACCTCTAGAAGCAGCTGATCTTGTTGTTTGTGGTCTTGATAAAGAACTTTCCTGGGAGAAATTATCAACTGCAACAATAAATATACGCGCTGGCGCAAAATTAATCGGCACCAATGGCGACACCACCTTACCCAGTGAATTAGGTCTGGTACTTGGTAATGGCGCAATTCTTGCTGCTCTGACTGCAGCGACCAACGTCCAACCAACTATCGTGGGAAAACCCGAACCTATTATGTATCAACAAGCTGTGACACTTCTAGGCTCAAAACCATCTGAGACCATTGCAATAGGCGATCGCCTAGATACCGACATCCTTGGTGCCGTTAGGACCAATATTCGTAGCATCATGGTCTTAACTGGCGTATCTTCTAAACAAGATTTACAGCACATCGATTACAAACCAACCTGGATTATGCCCGATATTCGCGAAATTACACGAACTTTAATAAATAGTTAACATAAACCCAGTTACAGACATGAGGGAGCTGCCATGAAAAAATTCATTAATAATATTGATACACTCATCGATGAAAGTTTATCCGGCTTCACCAAAGCCCATTCAGATATTGTCGAGCTCAATCCTCAGCCCCACTTTATCAAGCGCATTAATCCATCCAAGTCCGGTAAAGTTGCCGTTATTTCTGGTGGTGGCTCAGGTCATGAACCTTTACATGCTGGTTTTGTCGGCACCGGAATGCTTGACGCGGCCTGTCCCGGTCAAGTATTTACCTCCCCAACTCCCGATCAAATGATGGATGCAGCGCAAGCCGTCGAAAACGGAGGTGGCATCCTATTTATAGTTAAAAACTATGCTGGCGATGTCATGAATTTTGAAATCGCCTCTGAAATGATTGATTTCCCAAATGAAACGGTCTTAATTGATGATGATGTTTCTTTGCCAAAAAATCATAGCACTGGCCGCCGCGGGGTTGCCGGCACATTAATTGTTGAAAAAATTGTCGGCGCAGCAGCTGAAAATGGCGTCGATCTGCCAACCTGCAAATCTCTGGGAGATCGAGTTAACGAAGTTACTGCTTCAATGGGCGTTGCCTTAAGTAGTTGCACAGTCCCTGCAATAGGCAAACCAACATTTGAATTAGCAGATGATGAAATTGAAATGGGTGTCGGCATCCATGGCGAAAGAGGGCATGAGACCATCAAAATGCGCAGTGCAAATGATATTGTCACCCAAATTTGCGAAGCCATTGATAAAGACCTTAAACCTCAGAAAGGTCAACTCGGGCTATTACATGTTAATGGTTTTGGCGCCACGCCACTTTTAGAACTGCACTTGGTTTATAATATTGCCGCTGAGTACTGGGGCCAAAAAGGTATTAATATCTCCCGCTCACTCGTAGGAAACTATACAACATCATTAGACATGGCTGGATGTTCCATAACACTGAGTTTGCTCGATGAAGAACTCATAAAATATTGGGATGCCCCTGTACATACAGCTAATTTACGTTGGGGCTGTTAATCAAAAAAGGAAAGTTAATGAACAATAAAGATCTTAATTTTTTAAGAATCGATCACCACAGTGTTTTATCTGCAGACAAAGAAAAATCAATTTTCTTTTACCATAATATTCTTGGTCTAGAAATTGACCCGAACCGCCCTGATCTTGCTTATGACGGGGCCTGGTTTAAATTAGGTAAACAAGCAATTCATTGCATCTGTCTTCCAAACCCTGATCCAGTTTTAGAAAGACCAAAGCATGGCGGCCGCGACCGTCATGTCGCATTAAAAATTGTAAATCTGCAACCACTGATGGAAAGATTAGACGAAAACAATATTTTTTATAGCAAAAGCAAATCAGGCCGAAGTGCTATTTTTTTCAGAGATCCGGATGGCAATGCAATCGAAGTGATTGAAGAAGAATAAAATATTCCGTAAATGGGCTGATTATTTTTTATTAACTATCGCTATGTGCACCTATCACATCTGCTATGGTGCAAATCATCAGCTGCGTTGTTTTAGCACCGGCATCGATATGCCCTTTGGTCCGCTCACCTAAGAAAGAGGCGCGACCTTTAGTAGCGATCATGTCACGGGTCGACTCCATACCAGCAATTGCTGTACTTTTTACTTTATTCAGGACATCTGGAAGAGGAGCCGATTTGGCTGCTGATTCTTGTAGACTCAGAGCAACTGGCACCAAAACATCCACCATCGTTTTTTCACCCACCTCGACTCTGCCTCTTTTTTTAACAGACTCAACACCCTGTAAAAATATCTCTGCAAAGGATTGAAGATTGATTTCCTGGTTACGACCTGCTTTACTCATTGCCACAAACAACGTCCCAAATAGTGAACCCGAGGCTCCTCCAATAGTTGACATTAGAGTCATGCCAATTTTTTGCCAAGCTGCTACCCAATCCATTTGAGCCAGCTCATCTTTCTGCTTTAACAGGCCATCCAAGCCCCGCTGTAAATTATAAACGTGATCACCATCACCAATCGCTTGATCTAACTTAGTTATTTCATCGGCATTAGCGTTAATAGTATCCGCTATAGCATCAATCAATTCGGGTAATATAGTTGGTGAAATTGGCATTTCCACTCCTTATAAACTTGATGCGTTTAATTATGCCTAAAGCAGCCTCCTAAATCAAAGTTTGATCAATATATTGAAATTTAACTGCAAGCCTAGTTAAAGCAACATCGTTTTTAATATTTAATTTTTCATAAATACGATATCGATAAGTGTTGACTGTTTTATCACTAATTCGGAGCATTTCTGACATCTCCTGAATTGATTTTCCTTGTAAAATTAAAGCAACGACTTCAGTTTCCCGCTGCGATAATTTATCAAAAGGTGATCCACCACCATTTAAAACTGATGAAAAAGCCAAATTATTGGCTACATCTGTACAAAAATAGCGCTTGCCACTATATACTTGCTGAATTGCACTAACCATTTCTTCCGCTGATGAGCTTTTGGAAATGAACCCAGGCACACCTAATTTCAATAATTGCTGGGGTACTGGGCCATCTTTATGCACTGTTAATGCTATCACTTTCACTTCTGGATGTTTTTGAATAATTCTACGACAAGCCTCTACTCCCCCAATCCCCGGCATATTGATATCCATCAATACAACATCTGGAGATAATTTTTCAACTGCTTCTATTGCCTCTTCGCCGCTGCTAACTGTACCAACAACATTAATATTCGCAGACGATGACAATAACGACTCAATTGCCGTTCGTACTAGCTCCTGATCTTCAACTAATAAAGCATTAATCATAGGTATTTATTTTTTTTAAGAAATCTTTAAGAAAGGTTAAGCGTACCATAAACTCCAACATCAAAGCTATGTCTCTTTTTAATTTTTCCATAACTTACCATTCATTTTATTTCTGCTAAGCTTTTGGTATACATCATGCCAGCAAAAATAAAGCGATGATAAAACACATTAACTATTCTACCGCATTAGGGATAATTTTAAGCCTATTTCTAGTCACATTTATTATTTTATTTGCCGCAAATGAACCACGTTCCTTTATCAACCCAACTGGACTAGCTATAGTCATCATGGGTTGTCTAGCCGCAGTTTTTCTCAGTTATCCTTTACGCGATATAAAACGCAGCATCAAATCAGTTAAAGCGGTTTTATTTTATGAAAGCCTTAACCCTCAAAAAGATGCTGATGAGCTCATAGAAGTTGCAAAAATGTGGTTTCGCAGAGATACCCTGGCCATTGAAAATGCAATTGAAACCATCAATAACCCATATTTGAAAACAGGCTTTCAATTAATTATTGATAAAACGCCTGTTGATGACATTTTAGCGTTATTGAAATGGCGCATATCCAGGGTAAAAGCCAAAGAAAAGTCAGAAGCTGAAATATTTCGCACTATGGCCCACTTTGCCCCAGCATTTGGTATGTTAGGCACTTTAGTTGGCTTGATTAATATGCTGCAAGCACTTGACACAAAAGATATTAGTTTAATCAGCTTCAACATGGCAGTCGCATTAATCACTACCTTTTATGGATTGTTGTTTGCCAATTTGCTGTTCAACCCGATAGCATTGAAACTGGAGCGCAGAACAGAGCAGCGCATTATGATTATGAGCATGGTCCTTGAAGGTATTTTCCTGATCAGCGAACGCCGTACTCCTGCTTATATCAGAGAAACACTTAACTCCTTTATTGTTCACCATGACAATGAACTAAAGACTCCCGGACCGCGCCCTCTGAAAGAAAAATTTTCTTAGACCCGCGCTTAAATAATTATCAATCGACCCTCTTATAGCAATCCCTTGTTAACCAATGAATAGAGAACCGCTTTTAAAATTGAGTGCGTCTCAAGAAATTGAGGCTTTACTTTCTGATGCTGAACTCACTCACAAAAATCAGGATAATTGGTTATTAAGCTATCTGGATGTCTTTGTCTTAATCATTATGCTAGTTATCACTCTCCTTGCGATAACTGATTTCAACGCCTCAACAATTCAACAACATACAAAAAAAATAGTTGTAAAAAAACCAGCAAAAAAAATCACCAAGAAATTAACAAAAAAAACTAGTTCTAAACAATCATCCTCTAATGATTTACAGCCCAACACTACAGCATATAAATCACAATTTGATTCACCATCAAAAGAGACTCTCTCAAAAAAACCAACCAAAGAGCCGAGCCCCACTAAAAAAAATATCCAAACACGTGTGGAACCTGATAAAAAAATTCACACCCTGCCTTCAGCTGAAGAAAAAACACCCTTAACCCCAAACAGTACATTAACAACAAAAACTAATAAAGAACTCAATACCTGGAAAGAACAATTAAAAAATAATCTTGATCATTTCAAGCTTAATCAATTTGTAAACATCAAGGTAAGAGAAGGGTATGCGCAAATTGAAATACAGAATAATGTATTATTCGATTCAGCCCAGGCGCAATTAACAGAAGAAGGACAAATTTTAATAGAAAAACTGACTGATTTGTTAAAACAATCCGATGGCGTAATTTTTGTTGAGGGTCACACGGACAATCAACCAATAGCCAGTCCAAATTTCCCTTCGAATTGGGAACTTGGATCAGCTCGCGCTACTAGCGTGTTGCATTTTCTAATCTCACAAGGAATAAACGGCAACCGCTTAAGAGCCGTTTCTTATGCAGATACCTTGCCTTTGGCAGATAACAGCACTAACGAAGGCCGAAGAAAAAACAGGCGTGTTAATCTTCTCGTTAAGTTATCAAAAAACAAGCAAAATGAATAGAGTTCGAAAAAACCGCTTAGTATAAAGTAGTTAATGCTCGTAATACATCTGACCTACTAATCATACCGACCAATTCATCTTCATCAAAAACAGGAAAACTTCTTACGGTCGACCCTTTGAAAGTTTCAGCCAATTCAAGAATACTTGCATTGACATCCACGGTTAAAGATTTTGTCGTCATAAAGTCAACAACCTTACCAGGTAAAACTTGATTATAAGTACAATCTAAAACTACTTCGATACCGTCTTTTTCAGAAAACATCCCTGCTAATGTACCTGTTTCATTAACGACCGGTGCGCTAGTAATTTTATGATCTAACATTAATTTTATGGCTTCAATAACATCCGTATCCTTTTTTAATTTAACCAGGTTTTTAGCCATGTATTCTTTAACTGTAATTTTCGCTAACATAAAGCCACCTCTAATTTGGTTTAGTTATTATTGATCCATTAAAAAGCCTTTACATCATTCTAGCTTCTTGCCTTTTCTTTCTATCACATTTCTCGACGCAAACGCAATTGCCATTACTAGCTCCTCCGCACGAACCTTTTATCGCTTTCCGTCCAAAAATAACACCGATAGCCATTATTCCAACTACAACTAACATTACTAAAAATGTAACTAAAAATACGGTCATTGTTTCACCTTAAATAAATTTTTAAATGCTAATGTGCTTTGTTCTTTAAAATCATCATCTGTTTTAATTAAAAAATAGGCAGCAATTTTATACTTTTCTGCAAAATCAAAGCCTTCCTGCGGCCCTAATACCATTATAGCTGTTGCAATAGCATCCGCTTCTATTGTAGTTTTAGCAAAAATGGTAACAGAAGCGAGCTTATGGGCGATAGGTTGACCTGTTCTTGGGTCAATTGTATGGGAAAAACGCACCCCATCATCCTCAAAATAATTACGGTAATCCCCCGATGTTGCCATTGAAATATCGGTAACCGGCAAGATCTTTTGGATCAATCTACCATTCGCAACTGGCTTTTCAATTCCAATTCGCCAGGGATTACCATTTATATTCTTACCTTTTAATCTTAGCTCACCACCAATCTCAACCAAATAATTCAAAAAACCATGTGTTTCCAATAACTCGGCTACTTTGTCAACAGCATATCCTTTTGCTAAAGCTGATAAATCTATGTATAAATCAGGAACAATTTTTTTTATTTTTTTTAATTCCTTAGCAATTAAGAGCTTTTTATACCCAATTTGGTTCAATCTCTGCTCAATTATATCTTTTTCTGGAGCTTTATAAATTCTTGGATCAGGCCCAAACCCCCAAAGATTTACTAAAGGCCCAACTGTTACATCAAATGCTCCTTGCGTAAGATCACTCACCTTTTTTGCTTCTAAAAGCACCCTGGTTAAATCCTCAGAACTGTGTTGCCACTCGATTGATTGAGAACGGTTAAACCGAGATATTTCAGAATTCTCTAGATAGGTAGACATTCTTTGATTGACGTCATTGAGCACTGAATCAATCTGTAATTTTAATTGCTTTTGAGGAATATTATCAGGAAAGGCGCTTATCTTAATTGAAAAACTGGTCCCCATTGTTTTACCAGAATAAACAAATGGGTAATTTTTTTTCGTTGACTGCTCGCAAGCTACTAATAAAAAAACGAGCGACAGAAAAAATACTGGCGCTCGTTTTTTAACAAAAATAGATTTTTGTATCAAAAGATTAAACTTCAATGGTCAGTTGCAGGCGTAGCTCACTCCATAATTAATGGTAAAGAATGCATCATCTATACTATCTACGATCAAGAATACCCGGCTTTGCCCTCAATAATCTGAAACTTTTCAGTCAACAATGCACGCAAAGGAGCATGATGCTCATCGAGGTTGTCGAAGAAGTGTGTACAAGCTTGTTTAA
>JALSJK010000154.1 GCA_026989395.1 Methylomonas sp. | reverse complement strand
GATCATTTGCGATCGCGGTGATCGATATTTGTCTACGGGAGTGTTTCCTGCTTAGGAACGCGCATGGAATTACCTCGACAACTGGTGCAGGGTTTTTGTTCGGATTCAAGGTGCGGCGAAGGGCGCCTAGCGAGCTATACTTCGCGCGGTCACGACTGCGGATTTCTAACGACTGAGTTTTTGCCGATAGCTGCGTTACTAAAACAGTTGCGTAGCTTGCTATGCGCCTGTTTTAGTGCCTTGCTCTCGACAAAAATCAGTGCGCTATAAATTCCGCATCCGTGACCGCGCGAAGTATATGTAACCAAAGCTGCAACGCAGCAGACGGAGTAATTTCGTTCACGTTTCTTAGATGCCTGTTAGGCTTTTTGCTGATTCTGGGGTGTTTTAACAGTTATGCGTTGAATCAGCTCGCTCTAAGCCTTGATCAGATAGAAGCTGAAAACTGGCAACTTGAAGGTTTAGATTTTAGTTTTTCTGATATTTTGGGCAAGCGCCAAAAATTGAGATTAACAATTAAAAAAATCGTTTTACCCGCACCGCTTGATACTGTCAAACTGGTTAATATTCAGTGTCCGGAGGTGATTGTCGAGCAACAGAGTTTATCTTGTCCAAAAGGCATTGCCGATATTAATTCCAGTTGGTTAAATTCTTCAAAAATTCCATTCAGTTTTTTCTACAGCCAGCAAAAAAGCTATTTTCATCTGGGTCGAGTAAAACTGGCCAGAGGCATTTTAAACGTAAATGCCTGGATGAAAAATGGCCGCTGGCAGGCGAAACTACATGCAAAAAGAGTTGATGCCAAATTTGTCAAAAATCGATTGAAAATTGATTTGTTTGAAACCTTTTCCGGCAAATTAGATGTCAATGTTATAGCTAATGGCAGACAAGCTGAAATATCCAGTCTGAAAGCAGAAATTAAAACAAAAAGCTGGAAAATTCAAAACAAAGAGGCCAGTGTTGATACTCAAAATCTTAATTTAACTGCAAAAATACAGGCGACAAACAAACAAGGAAACTGGCGGTTTTCCTCGCAAGTGAATTTTCTGGAAGGTTCAGTTTATGTTGAACCAATGTATGTCATTGCTGGTAACAAACCTATTTCTGTCAATGTAGATGGACTTTGGCAGCCCCGTAAAAATCAGTTAATGGTTGAAAAAATCAGTATGATCCATCCTAATGTTTTTCACATGCAAGCTCAAGGTCGTTTGATACCTGGACAACCTGTTGATCTGGAAGGAAGCGTTAAAATTGATGATTTGGAAACAGTATCAAATGTGTATCTTGCACCTGTTTTTACTGCGACAGCAATGGAAGGCATAAGTTTTACCGGCAAGCTTAACGCAGACTTCAAGCTGGTCCAGCAGTCATTGACAGAGTTGAAATTATCCTTTTTCCAACTGGGTGTTTCTGACACAGGAAACAGAATTGGTTTGCAGGGCGGAGAAGGGCAAATTAACTGGTTCAAACAAATCAAAGCCCCTGCTCATTCAAAGCTCAGCTGGCAAAAACTCAGCTTGTTCAAATTGCCGATTGGGGCTTCAGAGTTGTTTTTCTCTACAACGACAGATTCGCTTAAGCTCGATAAAAGCACAGCATTACCCTTTTTAGGGGGGCAGATTTTATTAAGCCAGTTTTCTATGCTGTTCAAAGATACCCAAACACCGGATGTTCATTTCCAAGGCGCAATCCGTCATGTTTCGTTGGAGCAATTAACTAAAAAATTGAACTGGCAGCCTTTAACGGGAGAAATTAATGGTGTAATTCCAGGTATTTCTTATCAGAATGATCGACTGAGTATTGAAGGCGAGCTAAAAATACAGGTGTTTGATGGGGAAATAAGAATCAGGGATCTGGCTGTTTCCGGATTATTCAGCCCATTACCCAAACTTTATCTGGATATGGATATTGAGCATCTGGATCTTGATAAGCTGACCCGTAAATTTGATTTCGGTAATATGCAAGGAAGATTGTCAGGAGAAATCCGGGATTTATATCTGGAGAACTGGAAGCCGGTGACATTTTTTGCCTGGCTGGGGACGCCAGAGGATGATGATTCGCCACACCGAATCAGCCAAAAAGCTGTTAATAATCTAGCATCAATTGGCGGCGGAGGCGCAGTGGATGTGTTGTCGCGAACTTTTTTAGGTTTTTTTGAAACCTTTGGCTATGACAAGGTTGGAATTGGTTGTTATTTACACGATGGCGTTTGTCAGTTAATGGGGGTAGGACCTGCGAAACAGGGTTATTATATTGTTAAAGGGGGCGGTCTGCCGAGGATTGACGTAATCGGCTATAATCCACGAGTGGACTGGCAAGTTTTATTGCAAAGATTAAGTCGTATTAGCCAACCCAGAGTGCAAAACTAATCAGGAGAAATTATGAAACAAAAAACCACACTGTCGATGTTGTGCAGTGCATTTTTGATGACCGCGTGCGTCACTATCAACATTTATTTTCCAGCTGCGGCTGCAGAAAAAGTTGCGGATGAAATCATTAAGGATATCCAAAAACCGGTTTCCAAGCCTCAACCACAACAACCGGATGCAAAATTTGAACAATGGCAATTAACATTATTACACTGGATTGATGATGCCTTGAATATTATTATTTCACCTGCACAAGCTGGAGGCGCAAATCTTTCAATAGATACCCCGGAAATTCGCAGCATTCGCGCCAGTATGCAAAAACGTTTTCCGACTTTACAGGCTTACTACAGTAAAGGTTATATTGGCATTCAGTCAGATGGTTTTTTGGTTGTCAGAAATCCTGGTGCAATTCCTCCACCAGAACGAAACAGGGTAAAAAAACTGGTTGCCGCCGAAAATGCTGACCGCAACAAGCTTTATCAGGCGATCGCCAATGCCAATGGTCATTCAGACTGGTACGATGATATTAAAGCCACTTTTGCCAAACGCTGGATCAGTAATGCTCAGCCTGGGTGGTGGTATCAGACTGCAAATGGCGGTTGGCAGCAAAAATAATGATGGCGAGAAGAAGAACCAGAAAAAAATCATTGCCCGAACAGCCGGTCAGAGTGACGATTGAATCCTTAGCCCATGATGGCCGAGGCGTAACGCATATTGATGGTAAGGTTGTGTTTATAGATGAAGCATTGCCGGGCGAACAACTTGATTTTATTTATACGGATATTCGCAGAGATTATGCCGAAGGTAAAGTCGAACAACTGATCACTCATTCTGATGACAGAGTTGCAGCCAAATGTCCACATTACGGCATTTGTGGTGGCTGCAGTTTTCAGCATGTGGAATCATCAGCGCAAATCAAAATCAAGCAATCTTTGCTGCAGGAACAATTTTCCCGAATTGGCAAAGTTGACATTCCGGAGCTATGGCAGCCTTTAACCGGCCCTCATTGGGGATATCGGCAAAAAGCACGGATGGGAGTAAAGTATGTTCCCAAAAAAGGCCGGGTATTAGTTGGGTTTCGGGAGCGACGCAACCCGTTTCTGGCAGAAATTGAAGAATGTATCGTCATGAATCCGGTTGTCGGTACCCGGTTAATGGCCTTGTCAGAAATGATTGGCGATTTGTCGATCAGGGCTAAAATCCCACAAATTGAAGTTGCTATTGGTGATCAGGAATGTGTGCTGGCTATTCGTGTTCTTGAGCCGCCGACAGAAGCCGACCAGCAGCGTATGTTGCAGTTTGCCAAAGAGTACAACATCGTATTGTATTTACAATCAAAAGGCCCGGATACCATTGTACCGTTACCCGGACAACAGCCTGTTTTGCCTCATTATGTTTTACCGGAACATGATATTGAGTTTCAGTTTAAACCGGCCATGTTTACCCAAGTCAATTACGAAATCAATCAAAAAATGATTAATCGAGTATTGGAAACACTGGATTTGAATGAGCAAGATACTGTTCTGGATCTATTCTGCGGTTTGGGAAATTTTACCTTACCCATGGCAAAAAAAGCAGGGCATGTTGTTGGCATTGAAGGTGATCTACCATTGGTCAATCATGCCCGGGCAAATGCAAAAAGGAATGGTATTGAAAATATTGAATTTCATGCGGCAGATTTGACCAAACCGATCGAAGCGCCGTGGGCCAAACAAAGCTTTTCAAAAATTTTACTCGATCCCTCGCGTGCTGGTGCTTTGGATGTCTTGAGCTGGTTCCCAAAATGGAATCCACAGCAAATTGTTTATGTTTCATGTAATCCCTCAACATTAGCGAGAGATGCCGGTGTGCTAGTCAATGATCTGGGTTATAAACTGGTGAAAGCCGGAGTTATGGATATGTTCCCGCAGACGGCTCATGTCGAATCAATCGCATTATTTGAGAAAAGAAAATGATTTTTGTCGTATATGAAGATTTTTTAGATCACAATCCATGATATCTAAAAAAGATCTGTCAGAAAGAGACATCTGTACAAAGTATATTCAACCAGCTTTGGAAAAAGCTGGCTGGAATCCGCTGACCCAAATCAGAGAAGAAGTCACTTTCACGGATGGTCGTATCTATGTCAAAGGCAACCTCACCAGCCGCGGAAAACGCAAACGAGCGGATTACATTCTCTACCACAAACCCAATATCCCAATTGCCATCATTGAAGCAAAAGACAACAAACATTCTATTAATGCAGGCATACAGCAGGGATTAGGCTATGCGGAAATTCTGGATATTCCCTCCGTATATAGTAGTAATGGGGATGGTTTCTATGAACATAATTGCACTTGTGCCGATGGTAATATCGAAAAAAAACTCTCACTTGATGAATTCCCATCGCCAGAAGTATTGTGGCAACGTTACAAAAAATACAAAGGCATAGAAACTGAGGAACAAGAACGAATTGCTTCACAAGACTATTTCTTTGATGGCACTGATAGAAAGCCACGTTATTATCAACAAATCGCCATTAACCGAACGGTAGAAGCCATCGCCAAAGGGCAAAATCGAATCTTGCTGACCATGGCAACGGGTACTGGCAAAACCTACACCGCATTCCAGATCATTCACCGTTTATGGAAGAGCAAAACAAAAAAGCGTATTTTATTTCTGGCAGACAGAAATGCCTTGATCGATCAAACCAAACGCGGTGATTTTCGTCATTTCAAAGACAAAATGACAGTGATAAGACAAAATGACAGTGATAAGACAAAAGAAAATCGATAAATCTTTCGAGATTTATCTTGCTCTATACCAAGGCTTAACCAACTATGATGAGGATAAGGATGCCTACCATGAATTTAGCCCTGACTTCTTCGATTTAATCGTCATAGATGAGTGTCACCGTGGCAGCGCCAAAGAGGATAGCGCATGGCGTGAAATTTTAAAATATTTTAAAACAGCTACACATATTGGTTTAACTGCCACCCCTAAAGAAACTGAAACCATTTCCAGTACCGAATATTTCGGCGACCCTATTTATACCTACTCGCTCAAACAGGGCATACAAGATGGTTTCCTGGCTCCATATAAAGTATTACGGATAGGACTCAATGTTGATTTGGAAGGCTGGCGGCCAGAACAAGGAAAAACGGATAAACAAGGCTTGTTGTTAGATGATCGTATTTATAACCGTAAGGATTTTGATAAAAATCTGGTGATAGACGAACGAACGCAAACCGTTGCCAGAAAGGTGACTGAACTCCTTAAAAAAACCAACCGCTTTGATAAAACCATTATTTTCTGTGTAGACATCGACCACGCCCAGCGAATGAGAACGGCCATAGCTAATGAAAATAGCGATCTAATGGCGCAAAACAGCAAATTTGTCATGCAAATCACGGGCGATAATGAAGAGGGGAAAATGGAACTGGATAATTTCATCAACCCTGAAGAAAAATACCCCGTTGTTGCGATCACCTCAAAGTTAATGACAACGGGTATCGATGCACAAACCTGCAAACTCATAGTACTGGACAGTAATATTGGCTCTATGACCGAGTTCAAACAAATCATCGGGCGCGGTACACGCATCAATGAAGCGTTCGGAAAAACATTTTTTACGATTATGGATTTTCGGGGTGTAACCGATCTGTTTGCCGACCCTGACTTTGACGGCGATCCCGTCAGAGTGAAAGAAATCAGTGAAGATGATGAAATAGAATCACCAGAAGATGAAGCCAACACCGATGAAGGCATTACAGGGGAAGATGGAGAAGAGATTATCTTCAATCCACCTGTGCCGCCAGAAATCATTGCTGGCGGCGATATAGTTGCCGAATCCAGAGAAAAATACTACGTCAACGGCGTGAATGTCGCGGTACTCAATGAGCGCATTCAATATATGGATGGCAACGGCAAACTCATTACCGGCAGCCTCAGAGATTACACCAAACAGAAAGTACGAGAACAATATCAATCCCTGGATGATTTTTTAAACAAATGGAACAAGTGCGATAAAAAGCATGCCATTATCGAAGAGCTGACCGAGCAAGTCATTGTCTTTGAAAATCTCAAGGAAGCCATCAATAAAGAAATGGATATTTTTGACCTTATCTGCCACACCGCCTTTGACCAGCCTCCGCTCACCCGCACTGAGCGGGCAAACAACGTCAAAAAACGGGATTACTTCGCTAAATATGGAGATCAGGCGCGAAATGTCCTGGAAGCCCTACTGGACAAATACGCCGACGAAGGCATCGAAAATATTGAAGATATGAAAATACTGCAAGTCAATCCGCTGGATCAATTCGGTTCACCGCTGGAAATCGTCAAACTTTTTGGCGGCAAAAAGCAGTATCTAAAAGCACTGACGGAATTAGAAAATGAGATTTATAGGGCGGCAGCGTAAACCATGGCAAACATTGGAGGCAATGTAAAATCAGCAAGAAAAATCATGCGTCAGGACATGAGCACAAGCAGTGATGAACTGCGTATTCTGCAACTGGGCTGAATGCTGTTCTTTAAAATATGCTGTGATAAAAGTATAAACAGAAAAAAGTAAAGTTCACCGCTCTGTTAGGATGAGCATAACTTAATACGAGAGAATTAATATGATCACAATATCACCTGAAAAAATGACAACAGCAGAAAAACTGTCTGCTATGGAAGCGCTTTGGAATAACTTATGTCAACACAGTCCATTAGAGTCGCCTGGTTGGCATGAAGCTGTTTTAACATCACGAGAACAACAACGTAAAAAGGGTAGTCAGTCACCTATGGACTGGGAAACAGCCAAACAAAACATACGTAACAAAATTGGATGAACTTCCGCATATTACCCATAGCCAATGATGATTTATTAAATGGCTATCATTTTTATGAGCAACAAGAAAAAGGCATAGGAAGTTATTTTCTGGATAGCTTGTTTTCCGATATTGATTCTTTGCTTGTATATCATGGGGTGCATTCGGTCTTTTTTAATAAATACTATCGCCTGCTTTCCAAGCGGTTTCCATTTGCCATCTACTACACGCCATCTACTACACGGTTGAAAATGAAGATATTATTATTTATGCCGTGCTTGATTGCCGTAAAGAACCCGCATGGATAAAAGGAAGATTTGAAGAGTAAAATCGTATTGTAAATTTGTGTTCGATATTTCTCCTTTTTTCAAACACATTTTATTTTGCGGATAATGTCTCGGACACAAATATTTAAAAGTATTAACAACAATGAATTATTAAATGAGCAACATCAGCGGTATCGTAAAATCAGCAAGAAAAATCATGCGCCAGGACACCGGCACAGGCAGTGACGAGCTGCGTATTCTGCAACTGGGCTGGATGCTGTTTTTAAAAATATTCAGCGATAAAGACAAAGAACTTGAACTCATACAAGACGATTACACCTCACCCATACCCGAAGCCCTGCACTGGGATGAATGGGCAGGTGATGACGAAGGCATGACCGGCGATGAATTGCTGGCCTTTGTTGATCAAACCCTGTTTCCCACACTCGGCAACCTTGATCTATCCGTTTATAAAGTTGGCACAATCGCCAGTCGTCGCGCTTTATTGGTACACGAAGTCTTTGCCAATAACTACAACTACATGAAGTCGGGCATTCATCTTAGGCAGGTGATTAACAAGCTCAACGAGATTGATTTTAACAACAGCAAAGACAAGCAGGTATTCGGGCAAATATACGAAACCTTTTTGAGTGAACTGCAAAGTGCAGGCACCTTGGGTGAGTTTTACACACCCCGCGCCATCACCGAATTATTAGCTGACCTCACCGACCCCAAGTCCAATGAAATTGTATTAGACCCTGCTTGTGGAACAGGTGGTTATCTCACCGCTACACTGGAACATCTTAAAGCAAAAGCTAGTACCGTTGCCGAGCATGAAGCCCTGCAACAAAATGTGGTGGGCTGGGAGTACAAACCCTTGCCGTATCTGTTAGGTAATACCAATCTGATTCTGCACGGCATCAACACCCCCAATATTCAATTTGGCGACTCATTGGCTAAACCGCTAAGCGAATACCGCCAGAAAGATCGGGTGGATGTCATTCTTGCCAATCCACCCTTTGGCGGCGTGGTCTCCAATAACAATGAAAACAACTTCCCACAAACCTACCGCACCAAAGAATCGGCAGATTTGTTTTTAATCCTGATGATTCACCTACTGAAAGACGGTGGCAGAGCAGCGATTGTTCTACCCGATGGCTCACTCACCGGTGATGGCGTAAAAGAGCGTATCCGCCAAAAATTGTTGGAAGATTGTAATCTGCACACCATTATCCGTTTGCCTAATTCGGTGTTTCAACCCTATGCCTCAGTGACGACCAATCTCTTGTTTTTCACCAAGGGAGAGCCGACTAAAACCGTCTGGTACTATGAGCACAAATTGCCCGCAGGCTACAAGGCCTATTCCAAAACCAAGCCTATACAGTTGGCAGAGTTTGACGGGCTAAAAAAATGGTGGAAAGACAGAAAAGAAAGTGAACAGGCATGGCAGGTGGATATAAACACCATCAAAGCCAACGGCTACAACCTCGATATTAAAAATCCGCACCAGCCCGAAGAGGAAAAGCAATACAGCAGTGTTGAATTGCTGGAACTACTGCATCAGTCCTTTGCCAAAGGAGATGAATTATTAAGACAACTGAAACAAGAGTTAACACCATGAGAACCGAAGCTGAACTTGATTATTTAGAAAAAATGATTCCAGAGCTTGCTGAAAGCGCCACTAAAAAAGCCCATTTAGATGCCTTGAGCCGAGGACAAAGTGTCACTGAAATTAGAGAGGGTAAACTGGTCTCTGTCGCACCGGATGGTAGTCAAACACTGATTGCAGATGCCAAACCCATGAGAAAGATAAAATAGGATCAATCAAAGTGTTAGGTGGTTAAAAGATGAATGCTATTACCCAAAAAATATTAGAAAAAAGTACCATGCTCCCTACAGCCTTACAACAGGAAGTCCTGGATTTTGTGAGTTTTTTGCAATACAAACAAAAAACTTATAAACAAGACAATGAACAGCCAAATGGTAAAAAAATAGTAAATTTGATGGAACAAATAGCCAAACGTGGAACTGTGTTTAAATCTATACAAGACCCGGTTGCCTGGCAGCGCGAAATACGCAAAGATCGTCCTTTGCCAGGAAGAAAATAAACATGTTATTAGATAGTAATATATTGATTTATTCCCTATTGCCGGAATATACAGCATTGCGACAATGGTGTTTTCACCAGCAAGTATGCGTATCTAGCATAACGCAATTAGATGTATTGGGTTATCACCAATTAAATGAGACGGATAAAAGCGATTTAAGTCATTTGTTTGAACTTACAATCATTTATCCTATTGATGGCGTCATTATTAATAGAGCGATCAGCTTGCGACAACAGAAAAAAATGTCGGTTGGCGATGCCATTATTGCCGCTACAGCGCTGGAATATACACAAACATTGGTGACACGAAACAAAAAAGACTTTGAATGGATAAATGGGCTTAAAGTTATAGATCCGCTTGAGGATATTAATGACGATTGATGCATTCTCGTTTCTATATTTCAGCCAGAGCTTCCTGCTGGAAATGGGCAGAAGCTTCTCCTTTGTCGCAAGACAAATGCGCATATGCATTCCCACGCAGGAGCGTGGGAACGAGAA
>JALSJK010000153.1 GCA_026989395.1 Methylomonas sp. | reverse complement strand
TTTGCATGGATAGAGAAATGCCGTCGACTCTGGAAGAACTGTGAAAGGCTCTTGAATTCAAGTTTACACATGGTCGTACTCGCATTTATTAGAATTTTACTGAATAGATCTTGAACAGGCTCTTAGGGAACGCACATAAAATAACTCGAACAACTTATTCCCTGCACGTTCCTAAATCGCAGATACATCAGCCAAACTTTCCACAACTGCGGTCCAGGCTCTGGCAATATTGACATGATTATATCCACCACCGCCTACTGCTAACACCCGTCCCCGGCACATTTTATTTGCCAGCACACTTAGTCTCGCCGCAGCATGGGCATGTGCCTTTTCACTAAATGCCATGTGGGTAATTGGGTCACCTTTAATACTGTCCGCGCCACATTGTAAAATAATAAAATCAACGTCGTGTGCTAACAAGAACTTTTCCACAGACTCCCAAACCCGGAAAAAATCCTTATCGCCCGATTCAGGTAACATCGGAATATTCAGTTTTGTTGCTTTTGCCTCGCCTTTTCCGGTTTCTGTTTTTGCACCGGTGCCAGGGTATAAAAATCGGCCATCTTCATGAATATCAGCAAAAATCAAATCGGGATCGGCTTCAAAACTGTAAAACACTCCATCTCCATGATGGGCATCAATATCAATATAAGCAATATGCTGGATTCGATGTTTGTGCCTAAGATATTCAATTGCCACACCACAATCGTTGAAAACACAAAAGCCTGCGGCAACATCGCGACGCGCATGATGCAACCCGGCAATGGGTATAAAAGCGTGCTTGTATTCATTATTGACTATCCGGTCAATAGCATCACAAACCGAACCGACAACGCTTGATGCAGCTTCAAACATACCTTTAAAAGCAGGGGTGTCGCCATTGTCTAGAAACCCGGTTCCAGCCTTTGATAGCTGTTTGACCTTCTCGACATAATCATGGCTATGAAACAGTTCAATGACACTTTGATCAACAGATTTTGGCGGCAAAATATCGACTTTTTTATCCAGTGTTTTGTTGCGGAAAGCTTGCTCAAAAACATGATGCCGCATCGGACCAAAAGGGTGATCGTTGCCAAAACCATATCGGGCTAAAGCCTCGCCCAGATAAACGCAACAATGATGATGTCTCTGCCCCATCGCTCTGCACCATGAAAAATGTGGAATTAACAGCCTATGGTTTCTTCAGCCCAATGTCAATTTCTCCGTTTCACATGACTAACCCCATAAAGCCGTCTACTCGGGCTATTTGTATTGCTTGCTTCTAAGTTTCTTCTGCAAAATTCGGTCAAAAAAACTGTGCAGCAATAATGCAGACAAAATAAGCGCGGTCCCCATTGTCACTTTTAGTGGAACTGGTTCATGATTGATAGTATGACCAATATACAAAGCCAGCACTGGCGAAACCAGCGTCAACATAGCCACGCTGGTTGCTGATAAATGCAATAGAATATAATAGTACAAGGAAAAGCCAATAGTGGTTGCTACTGCGCCAAGATACACAATGGAATATAAATTACGCTCATTCAAATTAGACGGCCAGGCGCCATTATCAACAAAATACCACGTCAATCCATAAGCAGGCAG
The DNA here is from genome assembly GCA_026989395.1 of Methylomonas sp. Taxonomy (GTDB): domain Bacteria; phylum Pseudomonadota; class Gammaproteobacteria; order Methylococcales; family Methylomonadaceae; genus JALSJK01. Next base: position 44,152 of record JALSJK010000153.1, on the reverse strand, counting down.
AGCGAAAATTAAACCGCCGGCAACCTGAGTCAAACCACCTAAACCCGCTTTTATTTTTTTTACCCACACGGCTGTTGCTGATTGCAGAAAGACCGCCACCAGAACCCCGATGATACCTTGTGGTGCTTTAATATCTAATTGTAACGCCGAATGGAAAATGACTGCCAAGCCTCCCAAACCAAGCAAATATGAAAACAATTTACTGACAGTTAAACTACGCTCTTTTAACCAAACAGCTGCAATTAATGCTGTCACAAAAGGTGACAAGCCAAAGATAACTGACAACCAGCCTGAAGGAATAAATTGCGCTGCCCAATGCACAGCCATCATCGCGCCATAAATCTGAATTGACACGGCAAAATAGGTTTTTAGTGCTTTTCGGTGCAAGGGAATGGCTTTTCTAGACAACAGCAAGAACAGCCAAATACATGCTGCACCGATGCTCATTCTAGCCGCTACACCAAAAATAAATCCTGCACCCTGACCACTCCATTTAATAGCAAGCGGGGTTGTTGACCAAATTAAAACCACACCGATATAAGCGAATAAAACTTTCATCGGGGTTATGGACAGGGATTTGGAAACTGTCGATGAATGGCATCTATTTCATTCAATATTTCTTTCGACAACTGAATTTGGGTACTTTCAAGGTTTTCCTGTAATTGTTCCAGACTGGTTGCACCAATAATATTCGATCCAACAAATGCTCGTTGATTAATAAAGGCCAAAGCCATTTGCGCTGGTGTTAGCTGATGTTTAATAGCTAGCTCAACATACAACCTCGTTGCTGTAAGCCCGTTTTCGGTACTGTATCGCTGATAGCTGGGAAATAAAGACAATCGAGAATTCTTCGGTTGTCGATCAAGATACTTACCGGTCAAAACACCAAAACCCAATGGAGAATAAGCCAACAAATCAATATTTTCACGATGGCAGATTTCTGCAAGACCAATTTCAAAACTACGATTCAATAAATTATAAGGATTTTGAATTGAAATGACGCGCGGCAAGTTGAGCTTATCGCTAACACGAAGATATTCCATCACTCCCCACGGGGTTTCATTGGAAATACCGATATAACGGACTTTCCCGGCCTTAACCAGATCGCCGAGAACGGAAAGCGTTTCTTCAATGGAAGTAATTATTTCGTTATCTATCTGTTGATATTCAAGGCGACCAAAAAAATTGGTTTTCCTGTCAGGCCAATGCACTTGATATAAATCCAGATGATCCGTTTGCAAACGTTTTAAGCTACCTTCAACGGCCTGTTCGATATTTTTCCTGTCAAGACAAGCTTTCCCGCCTCTAACATGCGGCATCCAATCTGCACGCCCTATAACTTTGGAAGCCAGAATAACCTGTTCGCGCTTGCCATTTTTTTGCATCCAGTTACCAATGATTTGTTCAGTTTTGGTATAAGTTTCACTACGAGGAGGTATCGGATACATTTCTGCGGTATCAATAAAATTGACACCATAATCGACAGCCATATCCAGTTGCGCATGAGCCTCAGCCTCAGTGTTTTGCTCGCCAAAGGTCATGGTTCCCAAACATATTTCGCTAACTTTTAAATCCGAGCTACCTAGTTTTTTATAGCGCATGAAAGCTCCTGTTTTTTCAATCAACAGACATTGAATGTTATGATGAGATTGTAAACTAATTCGAAGAGACTGTCGGGTTAAGGCGGATTCTGCTGCGGTAATAGGAAACCGGCTCCTTAATCCGAGAGCTCCCAAGTCAAGCACCTTGTAATCATCCCTAATAAACCACATTATGGACACTCTATTGAAAGAATACGGACGAGTTGTCTGGCAAAAAAAGGGCTGGTTTTTATTGGTATTGATAGGACTAACCAGCGCTACCCTGCTCGATTTTTACGTTCCGGTATTCTACAAAAATATTGCCAACGGGCTTGCGGGGAATTATTCAGAAAACAGTTATCAAATGATTATTCAGAATTTGATATACATTGTCATTTGTTACGGTTGTATCTGGCTGTCCTGGCGAATTCTGGAAGTTGGAATTATTCCCTTGGAAGGTGGTGGTATTAACTTGCTTGAAAAACGCTGCTTCGAGGTCTTGAAAAAGCAAAAATACTCCTTTTTTGAAAATAGCTTTTCCGGCAGCCTCATCAAACAGGCTAATCGTTTTTCCCGTTCTTTTGAAATCATTATGGACTGGTTTTTATTCCAGTTTTTGATGAACATCATGGCGGTTTCAATTTCATTTGTAATCTTCTACCATCAACAAACACAATTTGCCTGGTATTTCATAATCTGGGTTGCTGTATTTATTTTCTGGAATGTTAGTTATTCGATATGGAAACTGGGTTTTGATAAAGCCGTTGCAGAAGCCGACTCAAAAGTGGGCGGCGCTTATTCCGACGCCATCAGCAACATTTTTCTTGTAAAAAGCTTCGCTTTGGAAAGCAGTGAACAACAACGAATCAACCAGGCGTCAGACACGGTTTATAAAAAGAAAAAACTAGCCTGGATTTTAATGTTTATTTCTTTTGCCATTCAAGGATTAATGGTTTTCGGCATTGAACTTTTGCTTGTCTATTTAATGGTGAAAAAGTGGCAAACCGGTAACTTTCAGGTAGGCGAATTTGTCTTGTTCCAATCTATTATGCTGATGTTGATTCAGCGCTTGTGGGAATTTGGCCGAAATTTCCGTAATTTTTTTACTGCCTTGGCCGATGCATCCGAAATGGCTGATGTATTCAAACAAACTGATATAGAAATTGATCCACCTACTGCAAAACCATACAAAATAAAACTAGGGAAAATTGCCTTTGAACATCTTTATTTTTCCTATAATTTTCAAGACACTGCCACCCCGAAACTGTTTGAAGATTTTTGCCTAACTATCAAACCCCATGAAAAAGTGGCTTTAGTTGGCCCTTCCGGGTCGGGAAAAACTTCTTTAACCAAATTGTTATTTCGTTTTGTCGAGCCACAACAAGGACGGATTTTATTTGATGATTTTGATGCTCAAGACTTTACGTTGGAAGCACTGCGCCGACAAATTTCCTTAGTGCCGCAGCAACCGGAACTATTCCATCGTTCTATCAGGGATAACATTACTTTAGGCCAGGACATTTCCGAGCAACAATTATTCGATATTGCTGAAAAGTCACGCAGTCTGGAATTTATTAATGCCCTGCCCGATAAATTTGATACGCCAGTGGGAGAACGAGGTGTAAAGCTTTCTGGCGGGGAAAGGCAGCGGATTGCCATAGCTCGAGCACTGCTGGAACAAGCACCCATTGTGGTTCTGGATGAAGCAACCAGCGCTCTTGATTCGCTCACAGAACAAAAAATTCAACAAGCTGTCTTTACGCTCATCAAGGATAAAACGGCAATCATTATCGCTCACCGTTTATCAACCATATTACGTATGGATCGCATTATTGTTCTGGATAAAGGCCAAATCATAGAACAAGGTACTCATCAACAATTACTCCTACAAAAAGGCAAATATTTTTCTATGTGGCAGCATCAGCGAGGGGATATTTTATTGGATGTTTGACTTTCCAATAACTAACCGAACCACGGTAATACAGAAAAAACAATTAATGATGCTTGCGACTTTGCCAAATGGAAATCAACAACCAAAAACCTGCAATAATCGCAGAAACATATCCTATAAAACCGAACGCTGGTAATCCAAAAATTTCGGGGCCTCCTTTAACAGTCATGATAATCGAGGTACCAATAATAAGTGCAGCAGTGACAATACCCATGGTCAATCGGCTGATTGCTAAATCTACCCGATGAATATATTCACCTAAGCGCTTCACATTAATATCTACTTGTATCGCGCCTTTTCTTGAGGCCCTTAAAAGCATGTGTAACTCTTTAGGAAGATTGGACATTAAATCGACAATACTAATTAAATTCCGCCAACCACGCTTTGCTATTGCTTCTGGTTTATAACGATCAACCATAATCTTTTCCACATAAGGCTTGGCAAAAACTAATGTATTAAAATCAGGATCAAGATGACGACCAAGGCCGTCCAACGTGATATAAGCTTTGATTAATAAAGCCAGATCAGAAGGCAAAATCAGATTGTGATTTCTTAAAATGCCCATCAAGTCGCTCAGCATCATTGGCAAACTCAATTTTTTAAGCGGCAAAGAACTATACTGTTCTACAAATGCATCAATTTCGGTCACAAGAACTTGTTCATCGGTATAAGCGTAGCCGGACCAGTCTTCAAGAATCTCCACTACTTTAGACGTCGACTGATTAACCATTCCATATAGTAAACTAACAACCTGCTCCCTGCGTTCTACTGTCAATCGACCTACCATACCAAAATCAATAAACGCCAGCTTATTTCCTTGCAAATAGAAAATATTTCCTGGATGTGGATCAGCATGAAAAAAACCATCTTCCATAATCATTTTCATGACAGCCTTGGCTCCTTGCTCTGCCAATAATTTTCTATTCAGACCTCTTTTATCTGCCTTTTCTACATCTCTTCCAGGAATACCTTCAATATATTCTTGGACATTTAGCCGTTCCCCTGTCCATTGCCAATATATTTTGGGAATCACAATATTAGAATCTTCTGCCAAATTAGTCGCTATCCACTCCGCATTTCTGCATTCAGCAGCAAAATCTAATTCTCTGCGTAATGATTGTGTAAATTGGCGAACAATCGCCTTAGGATGAAAATGCTTTAAATCAGGCGCATCGACCTCAAGAATTTCAACCACTCGATTCAATAATCGTAAGTCAGCTTCAATAATTTTTCTAATTCCGGGTCGTCGTATCTTTAAAATAACCCATGTACCATCAAGTAATTGTGCTTTATGGACTTGAGCCAACGAAGCTGCGGCGCAAGGGTTTGGGTCAACAAACATAAAAGTCTCATCAAGACTACTCCCAATATCTTGCTCCAATTGTGCAATCAAATCAGTAAATGGTAAAGGCGGAGCCTGATCTTGAAGCTTTTCAAATTCAGTAATAAAAGCCGGAGTAAACAAATCAACACGGGTAGCAAAAATTTGCCCCATTTTAATAAAGGTAGGTCCCAACTCCTCAAATACAATCCTTATTCGGTGCGGAGTATCGAGATTAATATACTCTTCTGCATGTTTCCAGTGCAGTGTTTTACCGACTCTCTCCAATGCTTGCCCCAGGCCTAATTTTTGGACAATGCTACCAAATCCATAGCGGATTAAAACAACTGCAATTTCTTGGACTCTGCCAAAATCCTTGGCGGCAGTCATCATTTCCCAAAGCATATTTAATCTATGTAGTGGTTTCTGAACCATTTATACCATTATTAAAACCTATGCATTAGAAATAAAAATGAATTTATGGTTCAAACGAATAAGTTGCTAAATAACCGCTTGGTCTTGAATATTCATCAGCACACTACCAACCAATTGTTTATCAAGACGTTTCTAAAATAAAAAAAGCCTAAATCACTCACATCACAATTACCAAGTCAAGTTTAATAATTCACACAAACACTACACCCTATTACCTTACTGTCAGTAGGCTTTACTCGATAAAGTTGATCATGAAACTTTACATATTTTCGCCATAAGTTTTGAAGATATTGCAGAACTTAAAACATACATTAATTCAGCAACTTCTAACACTTTGATCAACTAAAGATTACAGGAGTCTACAATGAATAATAAACACCCACTGTGGTTTTGCTAGCGCACCACAATTACTAAAATTAATTTTCACAGCATTTTTGACCGTGAGTCTTGCTACAGCCGTTACCAACAGCAATGCCGGGCACAAAAGAGGACGTATTTTTCCGTGCCAAAATGATCCTTCCCACTTTACAGGACCAACATTTGGCGACTTGCCTGCCGGTTTACCCGAAGCTAACGAAGGCGCTCTGGAAGGTGGCTTCACAGGCACCAATGAAGATACCTATGAAGCTAATGTTGCCAAAAAAAATGACAGGAAAATTTAACCTGCCATTTATGGCTAAATGGGAGGTTAGGTGAAAATCAATCACAAACATGGCCTTTAGACTCTCCCTCTTTTGGGATGTTTGCAATCTCGGGTAATGGTGGAATAATGCCTTTCATGATCTCGCCACATTTTTTCATTTGCTTCAACGTTGGATCTTGATTTACTTCTTTAGCAATCTCCATCGCCCTGTTCATCGCCTCATCTCGTTTTCCAGCCTGACAAAGCGCATCCACTTCCGCTTGCATGTGTTGTAATTTTTCCTGAAGCGCCCGCATTTCAGATTCATCAATCTTCGACATGCATTCCTGTACTTGTTGAGCCTTTTGCATCATCGCTTGCATCTGCTGAGAATCCATAGACATTGGGGGGTAATTCTGCGCAGAAACACAAAAAGTTGTAAAAAGTAGTGCTAATAGGTTTATTTTTTTCATTGTTGATCTCCTGATTTTTTTGTAACTTTTTCGGTAACTATTCAGCGTATTTAATTTAACTAAAATTTATGCAAAATCTTATTATTCACCATTTATAGTGACAATAATTTTCCGTTTTCCGCCATAATCTCTGTGCTCACCCAAATAGATTCCCTGCCACACCCCCAGCCACAATCGTCCATCCTTGACGGGAATAGTTAATTCACTACCAATTGTCACTGCTTTCAAATGCGCCGGCATATCATCAGGGCCTTCCAGAACATGAGTGAAATAGGGTTCATTTTCTGGAACTACATGATTAAAAAAAGCCTCCATGTCGATTCTAACGCTCGGGTCCGCATTTTCATTGATGGCCAGTGAAGCGGATGTATGCTGAATAAAAAAATGCGCCAAGCCTTGTTTAAAATCGCGTAATTCAGGCAACTGCGCTAATACTTCTTCAGTCACAAGATGAAAGCCTCGTTCTCGGGCTCGTAGGGAAATGTCTTTTTGAAACCACATTTTGTAAAATTTAAAATACCAAGGGAATCAGATAATAACTAAAAACGCTGATAATAATAACCGCAATGATGTTTAATATCACACCGAGCCTAATCATATCGATGACTCTTACTTTTCCACTACCAAAAATTATTGCATTTGGCGGGGTCGCCACTGGAAACATAAATGCGCACGATGCGGATAGTGTCGCCGGTAACATTAGCCACACTGGCTCAACTGCAACAACTTGCGCCACCGATTGTAAAATAGGCATCACTAGTTGAGTTGTTGCAGTATTGGAAGTTAATTCGGTTATCAAGTTCATTCCAGCAGAAACCGAAAAAATTAAAACCGGTAATCCAACATTTTTTAAACCTTGAAGCTGCGCCGCCAAATACGCGGAAAGACCGCTCTCTGCAAAACCATAGGCAAGGGCAAATCCCCCACCGAACAACAGAACCACAGACCAAGGCAATTGTACAAAAACACTTTCATCCAATAATGTGGTTTTCCTGCCGTCAGCTCCTCTGCCAGGAATAAAAAACATTATAGTTGCCATAGTAATGGCGACACTGCCATCATCAATCATTTTTCCAAAGGGCAAATAATCACTCCATCCAGAAAATGACCATCCATTGACAGTCATGCCTTTTCGAGTTATCCATAAAAAAGCTGTCGCTAAAAAAACCAGTAAAACCAGTAACTCTTCATGTGTAATTTTTCCTAGCTGGACTTTTTCCTCTGCAACTATTCTTTTTAACCCGCTGACCCTGGGAACTCCCCTCAAATAAACAAAACAAAAAATCAGGATTAAAGTACTCAACAAAGTTACTCCAGTAGGGAATGCAATGAACATCCATTGTGCAAAGCCTATTGAATCACCGGAAGCCATTTCATAAAACCTGGAGAAAACCAGATTAGGTGCGGTTCCAACCAGCGTCATCATTCCACCTATAGAAGCTGAGTAGGCAATTGCCAGCAATAATGTTATAGAAAATTGTCGCGCATGTTTGACATCAAGAATTTGTTCAAAACGAGTCATAATTGCCAGGGCGATTGGTAACAACATTAATGTCGTCGCGGTGTTAGAAATCCACATGGATAATCCTGCAGATGCCACCATGAAGCCAAGCACCAGACTCGCTGGATGCCCACCAAACAAACTCAGCACATTGATGGCAATGCGTTTATGTAAATTCCAGCGCTGCATCGCCAGTGCGATCATGAAACCACCGATTAATAAAAATACGGTAGAATTCATGTAGTGCATCGCAACACTTTTACTGCTGGCAATACCGAATAACGGCAAAAGAATCAAGGGCAATAAAGAAGTGGCAGCGAGGGGAACAGCTTCCGCAATCCAAAATATCGCCATCAAAATAGCAATAGCAGCCATCTGGCTGACTTTGGGGGTTTCGCCGAAATCGGCAAACAAAAGAATGGCAACAAAAAAGCCGATCCCACAGACCAGACCGACTTTTTTCAAGATCATTAATTATTCAGCATCATGATAAATTGGACTAAAGCCATGCACAGCATCGACCATCACCCGGACATGCTCAGGATTAACGTCTGGCAAAATACCATGCCCTAAATTAAAGACATGGCCCGGGCCTTGCCCATATTTTTTCAGGATAGTTTTAACTTTTTCCCGAATAACTTTCGGGTCTGCATACAAAGCAATCGGATCCAAATTACCTTGCAACGCTACTTGGTCGCCAACTCTTGTACGTGCCAAATTTATATCCGTCTGCCAATCCAGACCCAAAGCATCATAACCGGTTTTTGCCATCGCTTCCAACCATTGACCACCACCTTTGGTAAACAAAATCGTCGGGATGGTTTGGCCGTCAACCGTAGTATTCAATGACTCCCTAATTTGCTGGGCATAGCGTAATGAAAATTCCAGATAATCTTCGGTACTTAGCATGCCTCCCCAAGTGTCAAACAACATAACGGTTTGAGCGCCAGCGGCAATCTGCGCATTCAAATAAGCGGCAACCGACTGTGCCAGCTTATCCAGCATTTGATGCATTAATGCGGGTTGCTCATACATCAACCCTTTCACATGCCTGAAATTTTTGCTGCTTCCTCCTTCAACCATATAGGTGGCCAGAGTCCAGGGACTACCGGAAAAACCGATCAATGGCACCCGACCTTGCAAATTTTTTCTGATCAAGCGAACCGCATCCATAACATAACCCAGTTCAGCTTCAGGATCCGGAACAGATAAATTTTTGACATCTATTTCGGTTCGAACCGGGTTTTCAAATTTTGGCCCTTCTCCTTCACTAAAATACAACCCCAACCCCATTGCATCGGGGATAGTCAAAATATCCGAGAACAGTATCGCCGCATCAAAATCGAAGCGCTCAAGAGGTTGTAGCGTCACCTCACAGGCCAATTCAGGCTGGGTACATAAATCCATGAAACTACCTGCTTTCGCCCTAATCTCCCGATACTCAGGCAAATAACGGCCAGCCTGACGCATCATCCACACGGGGGTTCTATCAACCGGCTGTTTTAGTAATGATTTTATAAAAATATCGTTTTTTAGGGTCATATCAGTGGCATAAAAAATAAAGGGGAGTTTGGTTTCAACACTAAAACATCCAGGTATTTTAGAAAATCATCCTGTGCTAGTTTTTTGCTTTAATTTCCTTATGTAATAACTTAAAGCTTCTTAACCAGGGTTTCCCAAATTTTTTGGGTAATTTTTTAGCTGCTCTTTTAGCCTCATCCAGTGTAGAAAAATTACCGTAAAGTAGTACGAACCATTGCTTGCCTTTTTTAGTACTGGGGAAATAATGAAACTTATTCTTTAGCTTTGGGAATTTATTGATAGTCTTTAATAATGCCGATTTTTGGTCCTTTGCCACCGCCATCAATTGTAATGAATAATTTCCAGGGTTTTGAGAGAGCACCCATTCTGTTCCTTGTGTAATCTTATTATTTTTTTCAATAACTTTTTCAGGCTTAGGCTGTTTAACTTTTTTTGCTAATGGTTTTGTCTTTTCAGGTTTCGAAGCAACTAATTTTTGCTTTTGTTCCGGCTCTGCTTTTTCAAGCTTCTTTTTAATTTGTTTTGGTTTTTCAGGTATTGAAGGCTTTGTATCGATGACTTGCGTTGTTTCTGCTTTTGTTTCCTGGTTTTTTTCAGATTTTTTTAATTCCGAAACAGGCCTCTCGATCTTTGGTGCAGAATTCAAAAATGTTAACCTCTTTTCGATACGCTTTGCTTCGGTAAGTTGGGCCTTTATCTGCTCATCAGTCAACGATTTTTTTCCATTTTCGACAAGCTTTTTATCTTGTCCAACGACTGGTTTTGAAGAAACGGCCTGCTTTTCCCCTGCATCAATTGACTGCGTGGAAGTTGTGTCATTCCTCTTTGATGCAATATTATTTTCAATATCTAAACTTACAGACTCTTGATTTGAAGCTGTTTGTTCTGAACTTTCATTTTTATTTTCTTTTAGAAACTCAAGCTCCTCAGAAGGAGCAACCAAACCACCCAGTTTTAAAGCATCTTCTTCTGAAGAATGGAATTCATTTTCAGCAAGCACAATAGTTTCTTGAACAACACTTTCAAGCTCTGTTGATTTTTCTGTTGCCAGCACATCGACATCAGCCAAAATAGGATCATCAAGCGGGACAACTGTTTCAATATTTGCAACACTGCTCTCTTTCTCTAAGCTATTAGTCTCTTGAGATAACTTTTCAGCTTCGGATTTTTCGACACTTTGGGTTGTTTGTTCTGCAATTTGTATTTCTTGCTTTTCAGACTCATCTCCCCAAAGAAAAAAACTAATGATTGCTGCTATAAAAACTCCGGCGGCTAAAGCGTAAATCCATTGCTGATTTTCTGGCATAGGAATTTTAATCTGACCTTTTTGCATGGAAATGATCTTGCCAGGTATTCCATGGCTCTCTCGGTAAATATTTTTAATTATCGGGGAAGTTATATCCTCAACTTGCATTGCCGCACCTGCCTTGCCGGCCAGATTTTTTAAAAACCCTCCACACTGCATCTCAGTTAAAGGCGGAAGATCAATAAAATGACAATCACTGACAGCCTTATCCGAACTGTTTTTGATATGTAACTCATCTGGTGTCAGAGCAAAAACCAAGCGCAATGAAGCATGTGCTGAAGCAAACTCGCATAAGGAATCAATCACTCCAGGCGGTAGTAATCCCGCATCATCAACAATGAAAACAAATTTTTGATTTTGTTTTTCTGCGGCCGATAATATTTGGGTGACATCCTGTCCAGTCGTACCAAAATGGCCTCTTTGTATAAACTGAATGAGTTCAGCTTTTACCCGGTCAATCCCCAACTGGGCCGAACCCTTAAGGCTATAAACCAGCCAGGTATCGGGTTTGTTTTCCAGCAAATATTCTAAAAAAGTGGTTTTGCCAATTCCTTCTGGACCGCAAATCACCAATGATTGCTGGAGATTATTAATGAGATGATTTAATAAATCATACTTTTGCGCCCGCTCCTCACTTAATAGCGCCTGTACAGCTGCTTTTGTTCGTGAAGCAGTGTTCAAATGATGCGCAAACCTATCAGTCTCGGCCATATTCGTCTAATGTCGCTTTTAATTTTTTCTGGTCTACTGTCATAGGCAAAGTAGCAGAACCAATTGATTCCAGTAAAATTAAGCGAATCCCTCCATCTATATTTTTCTTATCGATAGCCATAAATTCCAAAAATTCCTGAGTTTTTAATACGGTGGGAGGAGTTACGGGTAGTTTAGCACGTAGAAATAAATCAATGATTCGCTGCACATCTTGTTCGCTCAACCACCCCATTCGTCTCGATAAATCAGCAGCCTGACAAGTCCCTATGGCGACAGCTTCGCCATGTAAATAAACGCCATAGCCAGAACCGGTTTCAATGGCATGCCCAAAAGTATGCCCCAAATTCAGGATGGCCCTAATACCTGACTCTTTTTCATCTTCAGCAACTACTTCCGCTTTATTGGTGCAAGACCTTTCAATGGCAAAAGTGAGAGCCTCATCATCCCGACTTAACAATGCATCAAGATTTTTTTCCAGCCATTGAAAAAATTCTGCATCCCTAATTAATCCATATTTTATCACTTCCGCCAAGCCAGCGGAAAATTGTTGGTCGTCTAAAGATTTCAGCACTTCAGTATCAATAATGACTGCTTTAGGCTGATAAAAAGCACCAATCATGTTTTTGCCCAATGGATGATTTACGCCGGTTTTACCTCCCACTGAAGAATCAACTTGCGCCAGTAAAGTTGTTGGAATTTGAATAAAATCGATACCTCGTTGATAACAGGCCGCAGCAAACCCCCCAATATCTCCTATTACGCCGCCACCCAAAGCAATTAAAGTAGTATTACGATTAAAACGTTTCTCTAATAAGGCATCAAAAATAGTGGCTGTGGTCTCCAGAGTTTTATATTGTTCACCGTCAGGCAAAATTACGCTTTCCACAATAAACCCGGTCAACAAATTATTAATTTGGCGAAGATATAAGGGGGCAACCGTGTCGTTCGTTACAATGGCAACCTGTTTGCCGCGAATTTTTTGTGTCAATAATTCGCCTTGGTGTAATGTGGCCGGGCCAATATAAATGGGATAACTTCGATCACCCAATTCCAAATTTAATTGCTTTATACTATTCATTTTCCTGTGTGTGATTTTTGATAGGCTTCCAAAATTTTTTTCACTACTATTTTATTGGCTAAACGCCCTGTATCAATAGTAAAGTCAGCACATTCTAGATACAACGGATTTCGTTCCAAAAATAATCGTTGCATTTTTTGCTTGCGGTCTTTGGTTTGCAACAAGGGACGCTGGGTATCTCTTCTTGTTCGTTGCAATATTTTGTCAATAGAGCACTGCAAATATACAACGAAACCATTTGTCATTAAACTACGGCGGTTTTCCTCCAGCAACACAGCCCCTCCTCCCGTTGCCAAAACGATACCTGGTAATTCTGTTAAATCTTTTATAGTTTTTTGCTCTCTTTGGCGGAACCCCTGCTCACCTTCAAATTCGAAAATAGTTGGAATATCGACCCCGGTATGCTCCTCAATGACCTTATCGCTGTCATAGAAGGGGTATTTTAAGACCCTGGCCAACTGCCTGCCGACCGTGGTTTTACCTGCCCCCATCAGTCCTATTAAATAGATATTTTCAAACTGGGCCATTGTTTCCACCGCATCATTTTTAAAAGGCAATAAAAAAGGGGGCATTATGCCCCCTTTTGCATCTAAGTAGAAGTTTTGCTGCTAAATTCTCATTGCTTCTTTTACAATTTTTGGCGTGATAAAGATAAGTAGTTCACTTTTATCATGGTTATTATTTCTTTGTTGGAACATCCAGCCAACGCCAGGTAAATCTGCAAGCCATGGCACAGTATTATATGAACTTGATGTATTACCTTGATACACGCCACCCAATACTACTGTCTCGCCGTCTTCCACATGAACATTAGTTATAATTTCCTTTTTCAGAATGGGGACAGTTTGTACGCCATCAACAATTATTGGGGTTCCAGGTTCATCTTTTTTGATTGTCAGCTCCATAATCACTTTGCCACTAGGTGTAATTTGAGGAGTCACTTCAAGTGAGAGTACTGCATCTATTAACTCCGTTGTTGTACCGTCCTGGCTTCTTGAGACATAGGGGATCTGTGTACCCTGTTTGATAGTTGCCTGACAACGGTCTGAGGTTAGAATTCTTGGGTTTGAAATTGATTCGCCATTCCCTTCATCTTGTAAAGCCCTGATTTCAAGATTCAGCACATAATCAGCGCCTCTTGCCAAAGTCATCGCTAATGCACCACCACTTGAAGCACTTAAGGCGGATGATAATGTTTCCAAAGTTCGAGTACTTCCTAATCCCCCACCCCCGAAAGTAAATTGCTTATCACTATCCAATTTCGAAGTTTTAGCCACGCCAAATTTTGTACCCAAATCCCTTGCAAAACTTTCATTGGCACTAACAACCCGCGCTTCAATCAATACCTGTTTAACCGGAACATCCAGTCGTCTGATCAGCTTTTTCATTTCCTCAATACGCCCAGCAGTTTCACGTACAATCAGGGTATTGGTTCTGGAATCAACTAATGCGACACCACGCCCTGAGAGTAAAGAGAACTCGCCGTCTTTGAATAAACCGTCTCCGCTTGCTCTACTGATTCCAGAATTGCTATTCCCCCTTGAATTATTTAATCCATTTTGAGATCGCGATTGTCCACTCGAACTACTTGCGCTTCCTCCTTTAGAACCAGTTTGAATTCCGCAGTCTCCAAATGCCCCTGTGTCTAACCCATTCAATAAATTCCTAAAATTCTCAGCCCGTGCAAAATTAATTTTGATGTATTCCGTAACCAAAGGCTCAAGCTGCTGTTGAACTTGTTTTGATTCCAGTTCGTCTTTTTCCATTTTGCTGATTTCAGCGGTTGGTCCAACTAAAATAACATTTCCGGTTTTACGCTTAGCCAGCCCTTTTGATTTTAAAACCAAATCCAAAGCCTGATCCCATGGAACATCGTTTAATCTCAAGGTAACATTACCAGCAACGGTATCTGATGCGATAATATTCAGTTCAGTAAAGTCAGCCAAAATCTGCAAGACTGACCGAACTTCAATATCCTGAAAATTTAAAGACAAACGCTCGCCATTATAAGGAAATTTCACTTTGCGCATTTCCTGCTCAACCGGCGTAAGCGGCCGAAATTCAACAGTCAATTGCCCATCAGACTGAAAAGATGAATACTGGTAATTGGAATTGACCGGAGTAATCTCAATTCTGGTGCTCAAACCTTTGGACTTTGCATTAATAGTTTTCACCGGCGTTGCAAAATCGGTAACATCCATTTTTTTGCCCCACGATGCTGGCAAAGTTGTATTGAGGAAATTCAATATGATCTTGTCGCCTTGCTCCTGAGCATTGACTACTGTATTTGGATTGGAAAGCGATATTATCAAACGCCCTTCACCATTTGAGCCTCTTCTAAAATCAAGCTTTTCAATTGTTTGCTTAGGCAATAACTTTGCAAGTGTGGATGATCGCTTACTCGCGCGTGTCTGAATATGTTTTTTAGCAACTTTATTTATGGCGTTTTTACCGCCATTCAATGTCACAAAAACTTTATTACCGTCGATTTTGACATCATAAGGAACCGTTTCCAAGAGGTTTACCACTACCCGTAAACGCCCTGAGGCTTCAACTGCATACAAACTGCTTGCAACGCCAACATTAATATTATGCTTTTTTGTCTTTAAACCGCTTTTAACACCCTGAAAATCCAGAGCCAACCTTGCAGGGTTATCGGTTTGAAATACCTTGGGAGCAGTCGCCTCACCATCCATCTCAAAATGGATTTGCAACTTGTTACCTGGCAAGGCAGCAAAATCAAGAGATTTTAATGTTACTGCACCTGCTTGGCCGATTGCTGCCTGCAACACCAAAAATAACCATACCAATGCTTGAGACCGAAACAAGGGTCTTTTTTTGTTCATCATCATGCCATTTTGTCCAATTTTCATTTAAATAACCCTCAAAATCACTCTACTAATGCCAGCGAGGTTTGTTTTTCTCGCCATGTTCCCGGCTTATCAGGAACAATCTCCATCAACTCTATTCGGTCGTCGGCTATCCGTATGATTTTTCCATGGTTTTTACCCATGTAATTGCCAACCTGTACTCTATGAATAGTGCCATCGCCTGCTGTGATCAGTCCCCACAATTTAGATTTCATTGAGAATGTTCCAACCATTCGCAAAGTATCCAAAGAAAATGCTTCCAGCTCCTCTTTGTGCCGGGTATTGTCAGGCCTAATCCCGCCACCAAACACAACGACTTCTTCTTCTGAATCATCTGATCTTTGCATCGGCTTGAAGGGGTCTCGTAACCCGTCTGGCTTAAAAATATAAGGCTCAACTACCTTTATTTCTGGCAATGGTGGAATTGTCCGTTTAGGCTTTGCTTTCACTTCAGCGACATAATTCGTAAGGTCGCTGTAGTCTTCACTGGCACAGCCTGTTAGAACAATGGCCAAAGCCAGACTTGGCATCTTAAACATCCTGCTGGTCATACCGCTAGAGTATTTATTGAGTATGCTCATCGTTTTCTCCTTTTCTTGGATTTCTTCTTGGGCCGTCCCTCCCCGCCTTCGTTATAGGTTTTAATAATCGCTGTCATTTCCATAAGATTACTGTCTTTTTTAGGGCTGATCGCAACATTATGTACAGTAACAATACGTGGCAAAGCTGCGAGTCCTGAAACAAATAACCCTAATTCTTCGTAAAGCCCAACCACTTTGATATTTATCGGTAATTCCGAATAAAAATCCTTGCGAATCGTTGCCCCTGGTTTAAAAAGCTTAAACTCCAGACCTGCGGCCAAACCTGTTTGTGAAATATCAACTAGCAAATTTGCCACTTCTTCCTTGGTTGGCATTTGCCTAATCATATCCCCCAGCGAAGATTCAATCTGTTTCAACTGATCCCTGTAATCATTCAGATTGATGGCTTTCCTCTGCTTGGTTTCAAAGGATTTTTTTAATTCCTGTTCCTGTTGCTCAAGTTTTTCAAGCTCAGTCAACTGATCAGTGGTGTCATAGTAAATCCACCCAGCTGCAACCAGAACACATACGATGGCTCCAGCTGCAATTTTGATAGGCGTTGGCCATGTTCCTGCAGCTTCCAGTTCCCAGTTAATATCAGATAAGTTCATCATTAATTAACTCCTTTTTTCTGGCTGTCTGGCTCTCCATTGCCTTGTTTTGCAAGCATGGTGAAATCATGCATGTGAATACTGTTCCTTTTACCTTTTGATTTGATAATGCTCAACTTGGGTTCTTCAAGCCAAGAGGAGGCCTCTATTGATCGCATGTAAGCCGAAACCCGTGCATTGGATTGAGCCATCCCGATCATGGTTAATTTATCGCCCGATTGCTTGAATTTGGTTAAATAAATGCCTTCTGGCGTGCTTTTGGGTAATTCATCAAACAAATGAACAATTTGAGGCCGACTTTCCTGAAGCTTCTGAATAACATCAATCTTGGTCAGCAACTTGTTCTTTTTCGATTCAATATCTTTAATCTCTTTGATTTTTTTATCGAGAACTGCAATTTCACTCTTTAACAAGGAATTTCGACTATTTTGATAAGCTTTCATGCTTTCAATATGCATGTGGACGGCTAATAATATTGCTGCCGTCAATAATGCTGCTAGACCGACTCCGGTTAGAAATTCTTGCTGTTTTTGCTGCCGCAGCTCTTCACGCCAGGGTAATAAATTAATCTTAGCCATTAATCAAAACTCCTTAATGCTAATCCACAGGCGAGCAACATCGCTGGGGCATCGTTGCTTAAACTCTGGGGTTTTACTCTATTCGACAAAGCCATATTAATGAATGGATTTGCCACAAATGCGGGAATACCGAGATTTTGCTCGACTAGCTTTTCAATGCCAGGAATTGACGCACAACCTCCGGCCAACACAATGTTGTCAACATTTCGGTTTGCGCTGGATGAGACAAAAAACTGTAATGATCGGGCAATTTGTTGAACCATTGCCTGCATGAAAGGATTTAAAACATCGGTGGTGTAATTATCTGGAAGACCGCCATGTTTTTTTGCCAATCCAGCTTCTTCATGGGAAAGTCCATATCGACGTTGTATTTCTTCGGTTAACTGCTTGCCGCCGAAACTTTGCTCCCTGGTATACACCGTTCGGTAATCATGCATAACGTTCAATGTGGTCATTGTAGCGCCAACATCTGCAATTGCGATTGTCTGGTCTTCTATGGCGTCTGGTAGCTGATCGGCAAGCAAGGTAAATGCATTTTCTGTCGCAAAAGCTTCAACATCTACAATTTTTGCTTTCAGTCCTGCTTTTTTTAATGCTTCAACCCTATCATCAACATTCTCTTTTCTTGATGCGGCCAATAAAACATCAACCATTTCAGGATTTGTTTTACTTGGACCTTGAACTTCGAAATCCAGCCTGACTTCATCCAAAGAATAAGGAATATACTGATCTGCTTCCACCAGAATCTGCTCTTCCATATCCTCTTCCTCCAAAGAAGCCGGCATGGAAATAATTTTAGTCATTACCGCAGAACCGGAAACGGCAACACAAGCATCTTTTACCTTCGAGCCAGATTGCTTAAGAGCTGTTTTAATAACATCTCCTATTACATCGACATTAGCTATTGTTTTATCGACAACAGCATCTTGAGGTAATGGTGCGACAGCATAACTTTCAACTTTGTACCTTGCGCCCGCTTTGCTTAACTCAAGCAATTTTACCGCTGCTGTACTAATATCTATACCTAATACTGGCGTATTTTTTTTACCGAACAAACTCATGTTTTGCCCCTTGCAGAGGCTGCTTCTATTGGCTTAATTTTGAAATACACTATGGTCTCTCTTCGAATCAATCGAGCAATCAAATTTCTATAAACCAAAAGTATAGTTGGCTTTTCTAATTTTTTTAGTTCATTAGAAAAGATTCTTGTCAACCATTAAATAAGTGTAAATTTATTCGACCCTGAACTTTTTCAACACAAAGCCCTCTTAATCCTTGTTGCCGACTATTCATGATTACAAAAACAAATACGTTACTAGAGAAAATGCTTTAACCGTTGACTACACTAAAGACAATGCGCACAATACCTTATCAACTCAATCACCATTCAAGTGGAATTTGCATTGGCCAAAAAAAAATCTTTTTTTAAAACAGCCTTCAAATGGCTATCAATCTTCTCAATTCTCATTTTTATTGCTGCTACAGCAATTGCTTATGTTGTGTACAAAAACTTTGAGAAAGAATTGCCTGATATTTCGGTGTTACGAAATATTGAATATCAAGAGCCTTTAAGTATTTACAGCAGCGAAGGTTTATTAATAGCCCAATTTGGCGATAAAAAAAGAAAACCGGTCGATATTAAAGATGTGCCAACCCGACAAATTAACGCATTCCTGGCTGCAGAAGATAATAGCTTCTACGATCATAACGGGGTCGATTACAAAGGACTTTTACGTGCTGGGATACAACTTTTATTGACTGGAAAGAAAAAACAAGGAGGAAGTACTATAACCATGCAGGTTACCCGAAATTTTCTGTTATCTCGGGAAAAAACCTTCACAAGAAAAATCAAGGAGATCATCCTTTCGTTAAAAATTGAACAACAATTTTCCAAACAAGAAATTCTGGAGCTCTATCTAAACAAGATCTTTCTAGGACACCGCTCTTATGGCATTGCTTCTGCCGCAGAAACCTATTATGGAAAAACCCTTGGAGAACTCAATCTAGCTCAACAGGCGATGATTGCGGGATTACCAAAAGCCCCGTCTCAATACAATCCCATCACTAACCCTGAGCGGGCAATCCGAAGAAGAGATTATGTATTAGGACGAATGTTGGCACTGAATGTCATCTCCAGACAAGAATACGATAATGCCATCGCACAACCGCCTGTCGCCAAACTTTACTCTCCAAAAACCGAGCTTTACGCACCTTATTTAGCAGAGATGGTTCGCGATAAAATCATCGAAGAACATAGCAAAACAGCCTACAACTCAGGCATGAGAGTCTTTACTACAATAAAGGGGGAATTACAAACGGCTGCAACGCGTGCGCTTAGAGCTGCGCTGCATGAATATGATGACCGACATGGTTATCGCGTTAAATCTCATCCTAATATAAGCCAAGGGGCTTCTTTGAATGATTTTAAAATTATTGGCGACACAATTCCTGTCATAATCAGCACCGTTTCTGAAAATCGAGTCACAGCGATAACATCCGATCACAAAAATATAACTATCCCATGGGAAAATCTAAAATCTTTACGCCTTTATAAAACCGCTCATTATACTAGCGACCCAATCAAATCACCTCATGCACTACTAAAAGAAGGGGATATTGTTCGAGTTAGACAACTTGAAAATGGTTCTTGGATGCTAACTCAGATTCCTGGAGTTGAGGGTGCATTCGTTGCATTAGACCCAAGTAATGGTGCAATTCTTGCGTTGTCTGGTGGCCTGGATTTTTTTAACAGTAAATATAACAGGGCCATTCAATCAAGTCGGCAACCTGGCTCGGGGTTTAAACCCATCATTTATACCACTGCCTTGGAAAATGGTTTTACCGCTGCTAGTATTATTAATGACGCTCCTTTGGTTATTGATGATCCGACTCAAGAAACCGAGTGGCGACCTCAAAACTACAGTCATAAATTTTTTGGCCCAACTAGATTGAGAACCGGACTCAGAAAATCCAGAAATCTTATCTCAATTAGACTTTTACATAGACTCGGCATTAAAAAAGTGACAGAAACGGCTCTCCGTTTTGGTTTTAAACCAGAACAAGTGCCTCACAGCTTAACGCTTGCCTTGGGAAGCGGCCAAGCCACGCCTTTACAAATGGCCAGAGTTTATGCAGTTTTCGCTAACGGGGGATATTTAGTTACCCCCTATTATATTGAGCGAATAGAGTCTAATTCCGGTGATATTATTTATCAGGCAGATTCTAAAGTAGCCTGTAACGATTGTTCTGACACGATAAAAACATCTTCAAATCTTGCTCCAAGAATCATTTCACCACAAATTAATTTTATTATGAATACCATGCTTAGGGATGTCGTACAGAGAGGAACTGCAACGCGGGCAAAATCTCTTGGCAGAAACGATTTGGCTGGAAAAACTGGCACAACTAATGATCAACACGATGCTTGGTTTAACGGTTTCACTGCCACTATTGCTGCAACAGCATGGGTTGGCTTTGATGAACCCAAGTCACTTGGAAAATGGGAGTCGGGCGGTAAAGCCGCTTTACCCATGTGGATAAAATTTATGGAAACCGCGTTAAAAGATCAACCAGAAAATGAATTACCACAACCTGAAGGAGTTATACAACGATTCATCGATCCTGAAACTGGCTTACTGAGCCCAACAGGAAAAAATGGAATTTGGGAATATTTTCTGCAAGGCAATAGCCCAACAGAGTATGCTCCTGCTGAGCCTGCTGCAGAAACTGAAGGTGCAAGTTCGGAAGAAATTTTTTAAACTTGGGGTAAAATCTAAAATTTTGGGCTGAAATTCAGTGTCAGCCCAAAACAACAATCGTTATTTTCTTTCTGCTATTTCCACATAATCACGTGCTGACAAGCCCGTATAAATCTGTCTCGGCCGCCCAATTCGGTGAGTTGGTTCTGCCATCATTTCCAGCCAATGCGATACCCATCCAGCAGTTCTGGCAATAACAAACATCACCGTGAACATATCAACCGGAATTTTTAAAGCTTTGTAAATAATCCCTGAGTAAAAATCAACATTTGGATACAATTTCTTTTCGATGAAATATTCGTCCTTCAAAGCATACTCTTCAAGAGCCAATGCTAATTCAAAAAGTGGCTCATCATCAGAAGAAAACTTTTCCAGAATTTCATGACAAGTTTCCCTGATAATCGTAGCTCTTGGGTCAAAATTTTTGTAAACCCGATGACCGAAACCCATTAACCTGAAAGGATCATTTTTGTCTTTGGCTTTTGCAATAAATTTTGGAATATTATCGGCACTACCAATTTCATCCAGCATACTAAGCACTGCTTCATTCGCACCGCCATGTGCAGGCCCCCACAATGCAGAAATTCCTGCAGCAATGCAAGCATAAGGGTTTGCTCCTGTACTACTGGCAAGCCTAACTGTCGAGGTGCTAGCGTTTTGCTCATGGTCAGCATGCAATATAAACAGCAAATTCAAAGCTTTAACAGCAGCAGGATCAATATAATGCGCCTCATCAATATATTTTTGTGAAGGCAGGGAAAACATCATGTTCAGAAAATTTTCACAATACTCCAAGTCCTGCCGTGGATAAACATAAGGCCAACCCACTGAATGCCGATAACTGGCCGCAGCAATTGTAGGGATTTTGGCTAACATCCGCATTGCCGAAATACGACGATGCTCAGGGTCATTCATATCCAGCTCGCTATGGTAGAAAGCAGATAATGAGCCAACCACTCCAACCATCATTGCCATTGGATGGGCATCGTAATGAAATCCATCAAAAAAGCCCCTTAGCGCTTCATGCAACATTGCGTGCTGATTAATTTCATTAACAAATGCGCCCAATTCCTGCCTCGAAGGCAGATCGCCATTCATTAATAGATACGCAACCTCAAGAAAAGAACTGTTTTTTGCTAATTGGTCAATCGGGTAGCCCCTGTAAAGCAAAATACCGTTTTCACCATCAATATAGGTGATTGAGCTTTTGCAGCTGGCCGTAGCCATAAAACCCGGATCATATGTGAAAATCCCGAGTTCTTTATTCAGAGAGCTTATTTCAACTGCCGGATTACCATGGGTTCCTTTTAATAAAGGGAAATCCGCTTGCTTTCCGGTTGAATTAACTTTAATCGTTACCGTGTCTTTTTCCATTGATATAGCCCAAAATGCAGATAATTAACGACTATACACTGAAAGTAAAGCGCCCACAAAAACTATTTACCAAATCTCTTACGGAATTTGTCAACACGTCCGGCTGTATCAACAACACGCTGTTTACCGGTATAAAATGGATGACAAGAAGAACAAACTTCGATATGTAAATCTTTACATAAAGTCGATCCGGTTTCAAATTTGCTCCCACAACCGCAGGTCACAGTAATTTGTTTATATTCAGGATGAATTTCTGGTTTCATAATATTTTCACATTAGCCACAAGGGTTACACACATAAAAGAGAACTGTATATAATAGGCTATTTTGCTCAAAACCTGCAAGCTTAATATTATAATTTATGCGCATAATTACTCTAAATACTAACGGCATCCGATCAGCGGAACGAAAAGGCTTTTTTAAATGGCTGCCTAAACAAAATGCTGATTTCGTATGCATTCAGGAAACTAAAGCCCAAGAACACCAGCTTGATGACGATATTTTCTGCCCAAAAGGCTTTCATTGCTATTATCATGACGCTCAAAAAAAAGGTTACAGCGGCGTCGCAATCTACTGCAAAAAAAGACCTGATAAAATCATCAAAGGCATTGGCTGGGATGATATTGACGCCGAAGGACGCTACATTGAAGCCCAACTTGGAAATCTAAGTGTCGTATCCATATATTTACCTTCTGGATCTTCAAGCGAAGAACGCCAAGCCATTAAATTCAAGTTTCTTGACCGATTCATGCCTTATTTGCAAAAACTTAGCAAAAGCGGTCGCGACTATTTCATTTGTGGGGACTGGAATATTGCACATAAAGAAATAGACTTAAAAAACTGGCGTGGCAATCAAAAAAATTCTGGGTTTTTACCAGAAGAACGGGCTTGGTTAGACAAACTTTTCTACGAAGAACATTGGATCGACGCTTTTAGAGAAATCAATCAGGAACCGGAGCAATACACCTGGTGGTCAAATCGGGGCCAGGCATGGGCAAAAAATGTAGGTTGGCGTATTGACTACCAAATTCTTAGCCCTAACTTGAAATCAATAACCCGCTCGGCTTCAATTTATAAAGAAACCCGGTTTTCAGATCATGCGCCTCTGATTATAGATTACGATTATTCACTATAAATTCACGGCTCCTGCTCATTATTATAAAAACTAGAATAATTGACGGCAAACCCACAAAAGCGGCGTAAAAAAAGAACGCGCTATAACCAAAAGCTTCAACAATAATACCGGAGAATCCTCCAAGCAATTTTGCGGGCAAGGTCATAAGTGAACTAAACAAAGCATACTGAGTCGCCGTATAAGCACTATTGGTCAAACTCGACAAATAAGCAATAAATACTGAAGTTGCAATCCCGCCACTCAAATTATCTGCACTTATCACGCCCGCCAATAACATCGGATCTGGCTCAGCATTCGCCATTAGCGCAAATAATAAATTGGTTACAGCAACCAGCACTGCCCCCAGTAAAAGCGGCTTCATAATTCCATACCGAACCACCATAACCCCTCCCAAAGAGGCACCAATAATGGTCATAAAAAAACCAAAAACCTTACTGACTTCCGCTATTTCGGCTTTGCTATACCCCAAATCCAGGTAGAAAGGATTCGCCATAACACCCATAGTAATATCGCTCATTCTATAAACTGCGATTAATAATAGAATCACGAAACCTGACTTGCCATTGCGGGCAAAAAACTCAATAAATGGACTAATAACCGCGTCTGAAAACCAAGCAATAAATCGCTGAATAATGCCTTGTTTTTTTTCTACGCCCAATGCTGCTTCTACTTGGGTCTCCAGCTCATAAATTGTCTTGTCAATTTTATGCTCTGGCTCGTTAATAATCAGGGTTGTTATAACACCCACCAACATCAAACCTGCCATTGCCAAATAAGCACTTTCCCAACTGAAAAACTCAGCGATGTAAAAAGCACCTGCACCAGCCACCAATAAAGCCACCCGATATCCAAACACATAAGTTGCTGCCATTGCACCTTGCAACTCAGGAATGACCGCTTCAATTCTGTAAGCATCAATGACAATATCCTGCGTCGACGAACAAAAAGCCACCCACACAGCAAATAAAGCAATTTGTTCGATTTGGCCCTGGGTATCAGAAGCACTCATACCGATCAACCCCGCCGCGATTCCAATTTGAGCCAACAACATCCAACTTCGCCTTTTACCTAACAACCGCGTAAAGACAGGCAAAGGCAAGCGATCCACAATCGGTGCCCAAAAAATTTTGATTGAATATGTGACCCCCACCCAACTAAAAAACCCAATGACTGAAAGCTCAACTCCTTCATCCCTTAGCCAGGCAGAGAGCGTAGAAAAAACCAGTAGAAAAGGCAATCCGGCGGAGAAGCCAAGAAAAATCATACCCAGCACTCGAGGCTGGGTATAAATTGAAAACGCTGCACGCCAACTCTGTAGAGTCGCCATAGTGTTAGCAGCTATTGAAGATTCTCTTTCGAATCAAAAATGAACAACAAATATTTTAGCCATTAACCAGATAGTGAACAAAAATACTTACTGCATATCCTGCAGCAATTGCTGGCGTCCATTTCAGATGACTAAAAAAAGTGTATTTATGATTGGACTGCCCCATCAACGCTACTCCGGCAGCAGACCCGACTGATAACATGGAACCGCCAACACCGGCCGTCAAGGTGACTAACAGCCATTGATAGAGCTCCATATCCAGATCCATACTCAATACCGCAAACATTACTGGAATATTGTCGACAATTGCAGAAATGATACCGACTAAAATATTTGCAGGGGTTTGCCCCAGACCATCATACATGGCACTTGAAAGCAGCTCTAAATATCCAATATACCCTAACCCTCCGACAGCAAAAACTACGCCATAAAAGAAAAACAAAGTATCCCATTCAGCATCCCGAACTTTATTAAAAATATCAAAATCGTCAGCTTCACCCACACTATATAGAACTTTGATTCTGAACCCATAGACCATTAATAGTCCCAAACCAGTCATCATGCCCATAAATGGGGCCAAGTGTAGCGCTTGCTTAAAAAACACAGCCAGGACAATGGTAAATGCAAATAATACACAAACCTGAATGGCTCCGGGTTTCATTTGAACGGCGGCTTCAGTCGATACTGCGGGCTGTTCATCAGGTACTGCCAAATACATAATGTATGCAGGAACCACATAGTTTGCGACAGAAGGAATAAACAATTTGAAAAAATCAAAAAACTCAACATAACCAGCCTGCCAAACCATCAACGTTGTAATGTCACCAAACGGACTAAATGCTCCACCAGCATTTGCCGCAACAACGAGATTTACAAAGCCAATTGAAATAAATTTTTCATTATCTTTACCAACAGCCAACACCACCGCACCAACCAATAATGCCGAGGTTAAATTATCTGCAACTGCAGAAAGAAAAAAAGTGATAATTCCGGTAATCCAAAACAGTTTTTTATAACCAAACTGTTTTCGGATCATCCAGGACCTTAGCGCCTCAAACACATTGCGCTCTGCCATAGCATTAATATAGGTCATTGCCACCAGCAAAAACAACATTAGCTCAGCATATTCTTTTAAATTTAACTCGAATACCTCATGCAGATCTTCGTTAGAGACCCCGGCTTGATTTGCCAGATATGCCGCATTTGCCCAGATTATTCCGGCTACAATAATTACTGGCTTTGATTTTCGCAATCCGGTGAATTCTTCCGCCATCACAAAACCGTATGCGATAATAAATAACAGAACTGAATATATTCCGCGCTCAGTTCCTGTTAAATCCAAATTAGCAACATCTGTAGATGCCAAGGCTAGCTGCGGTAAAAATAGCACCCCAGCAAAAATTAAAAATAAGCGCAACAAAACGACCCTCCTCGCTCTCAGAAAATTAACAATTTTAGTTATTAAGAATTTAACTAAGCAATATTAACATTTAACAATTATCTTTGTCATTTAATCAATTAGCGTTTATCATCAAAGGTTATCAGATATCTATTACAAACTGTTTTTTACAACGCAAACGAATGTATCAGTACAACGACAAAGATCAAACCCTTATTAATGAAAGAGTAGCTCAATTTCGGCGACAAACTGAACGATTTCTAAAAGGTGAGTTAAACGAGGATCAATTTCGCGCTTTACGGCTGATGAATGGATTATATATCCAAACCCATGCGCCGATGTTGAGAGTTGCCATCCCTTATGGGCTTTTGAATTCCAGACAAGTACGAAAACTTGCTGAAATCGCACGGAAATATGACAAAGGTTATTGCCATTTTTCGACCCGTCAAAATGTTCAATATAATTGGCCGAAACTCGAGACAGTACCTGATATTCTTGAGGAACTAGCCAGCGTCCAAATGCATGCCATTCAAACCAGCGGTAACTGCCTCAGAAACACCACGTCAGATCACCTGGCCGGCGTAGCCCCTGATGAACTCGAGGACCCAAGACCATATTGTGAAATCATTAGACAATGGTCAACCTTCCATCCTGAGTTTGCCTACCTGCCTCGCAAATTTAAAATTGCAGTTAGCGCATCCACAACTGATCGAGCTGCGACACAGTTTCATGATATTGGCGTGCATCTTGTACAAAATGAATCCGGACAAACCGGATTTAGGATCCTAGCAGGCGGCGGTTTAGGGCGAACCCCAATCATAGGCAAAGTTATTAAGCCATTTCTGGAAAAACAACACTTGCTTTCTTATCTGGAAGCAATACTACGCATCTATAATCTTTATGGCCGACGTGATAACAAATACAAGGCCCGAATAAAAATTCTAGTTAAAGAAACCGGCGTGGAAAAATTTACCGAAATGGTTAATGCAGAATGGCAAAAAATCAAACATGGCATGGAAGTCAGTGAAAAATATTTTGAAAACATGAAAGCACATTTTGCACCACCCGAATATAATTCTGAGGCTGCACTAGACACTAGTTTTGATGAAGCCTTATCTAATAACTCTGATTTCGCGACATGGATAAAATTCAATACCACAGACCATAAAGTTAATGGCTATCGGGCTGTTTTTGCTTCTCTAAAAGCCCCAGACTCCCCCCCAGGTGATGTCACCCACCAACAACTTGATGCTATCGCCGACCTCTCTGACCAATATAGTTTTGGCGAAATCCGCACCACCCATAGACAAAACCTGGTATTTGCTGATGTAAAAACAAGCGACCTATTTTCTTTATGGCAAAAACTAAACTCACTCAAACTTGCAACGCCTAACATTGGCACTGTCACTGACATGATTTGCTGTCCTGGCCTGGATTTTTGTAGCCTGGCAAATGCTGGATCGATCGGCATTGCAAAACAAATTAACGACACTTTTGATAACCTGGATTATTTACATGATCTTGGGGACATCAAAATCAACATTTCTGGCTGCATGAATGGCTGCGCACATCAGAGCGTTGGAAATATCGGTATTTTAGGGGTCGATAAAAAAGGCGTCGAGTGGTATCAAATCACCTTGGGAGGATCCTCTGAAAATGAGGCTGCAATTGGCGATCGACTTGGCCCAGCCGTTGCAAAAGAAGACGTGGTTGCTGCGGTCAGTACGATTCTTGACGTCTATTTACAACAACGCCACCAAGAAGAACCATTTTTAAACACCGTAAAACGCGTTGGCATCACACCTTTCAGGGAGAAAGTTTATGAAAATTCTTAAAGATCAGCAATTAACCGATAATACTTGGACGTTTATTCCAGACGGTACTGATTTACCCGATAAACCAATTGATATCACTATTTCTCTGAAACGCTGGCTCCAAGAGCAGGGTATTCTAAAAAAATATCCCGGAAAATTAGGAATAAGACTTAATCCAGAGGATTCTGTTGACTCCCTGCCGCCCACTATAAAGAACGCTAAGTTAATCGAAATCAACTTTCCAACTTTTACAGATGGTCGCGGCTTTTCCCTTGCGAAAATTTTAAGGACTCACTTCAATTACAAAGGAGAAATCCGCGCTGTCGGGCAATTTATGCTTGATCAAATCTATTATCTGTCTCGCGTTGGCGTCAATGCGTTTGCCTTGGAAAACAAGGAAAACCTCGCAGATGCAGTAGCCATGTTCAATGAGTTTTCTGAATCCTACCAAGCCTCTGTAAATTAACGCCTGCCAACTGTACACAAAAAAGCCTGTGGCCGTTCAAACCACAGGCTTTTTTTAATTCCCTCATCACTTCTATATTGCTTTTTTTGAGCACACTCTTTCACCAGGAAACTTTCGGATTAAGGGAGATTCTACTACAGCAATAGTAAATTACACTTGGCTCGCTACCCCTTAACCCTGCAGCCTCCAAACGAGCGCAGACTATGGAGAGTTATTTTTTCATAATAATGCTGACCCCTTTCAGTAAATTAAGGGCTTCATGCAACGCATAATCTTTTAAATCCAATTCTTTTTGCTTGTCTTTCTCAGAAGTTTTGTTTTTCCCTTCTTTTTTGTCGCCATTTCCATTGCTTAAATGGTGTGACAAGTCTGATTCTTTCACCGGCTTAAATTTTGGTGCGTCTAATGCCTCTAACTTTACCCGCTCTAATTTTATATCAGGTTCAATTCCTTCTGCCTGGATAGATCTTCCAGAAGGCGTGTAATATCTTGCAGTAGTCAATTTTACCGCACCGCCATTGCTGGTCGGCAAGATAGTCTGCACCGACCCTTTACCAAAAGATTTTTCACCCATAATGACGGCTCTTTTATGATCCTGAAGCGCACCGGCAACAATCTCTGATGCTGAAGCAGAGCCTGCATTAATCAAAACAACGATTGGCGCACCATTTAAGATATCATCAGGCGATGCATTAAATTTCATCTCGGAATCTTTAATTCGACCTTCAGTGTAAACAATCAGGCCTTTTTCAAGAAAAGCATCACTCACTGACACTGCAGCGTTTAATACCCCCCCCGGATTATTGCGCAAATCAAGAACAGCGCCCTTCAATGCGGATTTATTTTCTTTCTCTAATTTTTTAATTGCTGTTTTTAAAGCCTCTCCAGTTGGAGATTGAAAGCTACTAATTCTTAGGTATCCGAAATCTTTTTCCAACAACCGACTTTTAACACTTTGAACTTTAATGATATCGCGCGTGATGGTGATTTTTAAAGGCGCTCCCTCACCCTCACGAACAATCGTCAAAGTAATATCGCTCCCCGGCTTTCCACGCATAATTTTGACTGCATCAGTCAAAGTCATCCCCTTAACCGGCTTTTCATCAAGCCTGATAATCAGATCCCCAGCTTTCAAACCCGCTCTTTGTGCTGGCGTATCATCAATGGGTGAAACAACTTTTACATAGCCATTTTCCATTGTTACTTCGATCCCCAAACCACCAAACTGCCCAGTGGTGCCAACCTTCAACTCTTTATACTGATCACTATCCAGATATGAAGAATGGGGATCCAGACCCGTCAACATCCCTCTAATGGCATCTTCCAGTAATTTTTTATCTGGCACAGGCTCAACATAGTCCTTTTTTATCCTACCAAAAACTTCAGTAAAGGTTCTAAGATCTTCATAGGGAAGAACTTCCATTGCTATTGCTTCAGGCGCGGAAGCTTCGCGCTCTGCCAAAACGGCCGTGCCGGTACTAATTAAGATTCCAAGCACAAGGCCTAACATTAATAAAATAAGATTTTTCTGCTTAAGCATTAGTTGTAAAACTCCAGTATGCGTGTTCATTCCCAAATTTCTAATTTATAGACTACCTGAGGCATATTTTTAAAATAACCTGTCTATTCAACAACGTAAAAAATGAAAACAAAAATATAAAACCAACATCCCTTAACTCACTTTCCCTTTCCGTACTTTTCTACACCATCGAACAGGATTTAAAGGCTTGCCTTTTTTACGAATCGCAAAATAAAGCCCAGCACGATCTCGCCCCCCGCTCTTTCCTACGCTTGCAACAACATCCCCTTGCTTTACCCGCTCATCAACCTTTCTATATAAACTCTGGTTAAAGGCGTAAAGAGTCATATATCCCTTTCCATGATCAATAATGACCAATAATCCATAACCTTTAAGCCAGTCAGAATAAACTACCCGACCACTGGCGATTGAACGCACATCACTACCTTCACGAGCCTCAATCAAAACGCCATCCCATTTGCCAGCGCCTCTGCTACTGCCAAATTTTTGACTTAATTCTCCCTGCACAGGCCAAATTAAATTGCCTTTCTGTAATGCAAAGGGTTTGTCCGAAGCTGTAAAAAATGAATCATTATAGCGATCTTCTTTCTCTAAAGACCTAATTAACTTACGTAACTCTGATTCTTTCCGTTTTAACAGGACTAATTTTTCCTGCCTTGACAAATGTTCCTTATTAAGCCTAGTCAATAAAACAGTTCTTTTCTGCTTTGCATTTTTCAGTTTAGCCTGCTCTGCCAGCTTTTGCTCGGAAAGCTGCTGTAAATCTCCAACAACATTTTTTTGCTCATCCACCAAAAAAGTCAAATCCTGTAACGCTTGCTTGGCAAGCTCCAACTTGCCCATGCGCTCACGGTTTAGATAGCCATAATACACCAAAATTCGGTTTAGGCGTG
The DNA here is from genome assembly GCA_026989395.1 of Methylomonas sp. Classification (GTDB taxonomy): domain Bacteria; phylum Pseudomonadota; class Gammaproteobacteria; order Methylococcales; family Methylomonadaceae; genus JALSJK01. Next base: position 13,287 of record JALSJK010000153.1, on the reverse strand, counting down.
CTGGATCCTGCTGATTTAGAAACAACTTTAATTTTTCCATCCCGCCCATCGCGTATGCAGACCTGATTTGCACCTGCAACTGTTGGACTGTTTTTTTTATCAGCGATTTTTTCGCAATGATTTTATCGCTTAATTCTTTTATTTGCCGCTGTTTTTTATCTCTTTCTACCTGAATTTCTTGTAAATCTCTAGCAATTTTTCCAAATTCTTTTTCAATAACTGCTAATTTATCAACCAATTCAGCTCTTTTCTTTCGATAGAGTTTATTCTCTTTTGAGGTCTTTTCGATTTTCTTTAGTACTTGGTTTAATTCATTTTGTTTTGAATCAACCCCTGAAAAAACTGGCTTGCAAAAAATAATCATAGCCAGAAAAAAAACAAGCGAAATCAAATTACACCTTTCACCCTCCCTAGGCATAACAATATATTTTTCAAAAAATTATTTTTTTAACAAAGAATGACCAGTCATTTCTTCTGGCTTCTCAATGTCCAAAATATCCAGCATGGTTGGCGCTATGTCTGATAATCGCCCTCCCTCTGATAACTCAATCTTGCTGCCAAAATAAAGCAACGGCACTGGGTTTGTTGTATGCGAAGTTAACGGCTGCCCAGTTTCTTCATTGACCATTTGCTCTATATTGCCATGATCTGCAGTAACCAACATCTGTCCATTAACACTCGCCAGCGCATCGACAACTCTCTGCAACGAAGCATCAACCGCCTCAACAGCTTTAATGGCTGCTTCCCATACCCCAGTGTGACCTACCATGTCGCAATTAGCATAATTGCATATGATGACATCGTATTTCCCGCCAGTAATTGCTTCTACCAAACGATCCGTCACCTCTGCGGCGCTCATTTCGGGCTGCATATCGTAGGTTTTCACTTTTGGAGAGGGCACTAGTATTCTTTCTTCTCCTGAAAAAGGCTCCTCTATGCCGCCATTCAGAAAAAAAGTAACATGGGCGTATTTTTCAGTTTCCGATAATCTTAACTGCGTCAACCCGTGATTTGACAATACCTCTCCCAAGCCATTTTTTAATTCCATCGGTGGAAATGCTACTGGATATGGAAAATCTTGCTGATATTCGGTTAAGGTAACAAAATCACCAGAATGCACCGGATATTTGCGTTCAAAACCAGAAAACTCCGGATTGGTTATAGCTTGCGAAATTTCTCTGGCCCGGTCAGCACGAAAATTCATAAATACAATTGAATCTTCAGGATCAAGCTTTATTGGCCGCTCATTATCACTTAAAACAGCCGTTGCACTAACAAACTCATCAGTTTCACCACGCTCATACGCTAATTCCAATCCTTTCGAGGCAGACTCAACCTGATAAAGAGCCTCGCCTCCAACGATTAATTTATAGGCTTGCTCGACTCGCTCCCAACGCTTATCTCTATCCATGGCATAAAAACGGCCAATAATTGATGCTATCTGGCCAAATCCTAACTCTGAAAACTTTTTCTCCATCTTTTCAATAGATTCCGAAGCACTTTTAGGCGGCACATCTCGACCATCCAAAAAACCATGTAAATAGATTTTAGTTAATCCTCTTTTAGCAGCCAAATCGATCATAGCTTCGATTTGGTCAATATGGCTGTGCACCCCTCCCGGAGATAACAAACCTAATATATGTAAAGCTTTTCCTTTGTTTATTGCTTTATCAACAGCGCCACATAACGCGGGATTCGAAAAAAATGAACCGTCTGAAATTGCCAAATTCACTCGCGTTAAATCTTGAGGTACAAATCTACCAACGCCAATATGCGTATGTCCGACTTCCGAATTACCCATTTGTCCACCAGGCAATCCTACATCCAGCCCAGAACAGCTTAATAATGTATGAGGCCAGCTTTTTTGCAATTGATCCCAACATGGGGTTTGGGCCGCTGCAATCGCATTGTATTTAGTCTCTTTTCTGTAACCGAAGCCGTCAAGAATTAACAGAACCAGTGGTTTTGGACGAGCCTTCATGTTTTTTGTCTCCAAAATTCAAATTCAAATTTTAATTGAAATAGCAGTATCTTTTTGTTACATTCATTAGATTTTCATACTATTCTTAATTAAGTCAATTATACTACAGATATCATTCAAATATTCTTAAGGGAATTTTGAGAGATTATTCCGCATTAAATTCAGTAACCAATTTCTATCCATACTATCGCAAAACTGATTCATTTTAACAAAATTGAAAAAATGGAAAAACAGGACGAACATTTACATTATAATGACGCTGACATCAAACGAGCTGCGCGCTGCTTAAAAGCCATGTCGCACCCTCTACGCTTAAAGATTCTATGTGTTCTTGGAAGCAATAAAATTAGTGTCCAAGATATCGTTGAGCAAGTTGGCACTAGTCAAAGCAATATTTCACAACATTTGGCTATCTTGAGGGAAAAAGACATTCTAGGCTATAAAAAAGATGCGAATCGTGTCTTTTATTTTATCGACGATGATCGCATGCTGCAGCTCATTAAAATGATGCGCGAAGTTTTTTGTACAGACTGCTAGCCTTTTTTATCATTTTTCTTTCTTATTTGCTTAATTTATATGGATCGTTATATTGAATTTGTAACCAATCATTGGTTACTGTTTATCGCCCTGTTGGTGGTTACCTTTTTGCTTCTCCAGGAGCTATTTGAATCGGCACTCAGAAAATTTGAGATGATTTCGCCGATACTGGTTGTTGCTAAAATGAACAATGAAGACCCCGTTATTATTGACGTACGGGAGGCAAATGAATTTAAAACAGGCCATATAGAAGGCGCTATCAATAAGCCACTTAGCAATATTGACAAAGAGATCGAAAAACTCTCTAAGTATAAACATAAACCCATTATAGTCGTATGCCAAACTGGCACCCGCTCCACCACTGCCTGCAAAAAACTAACTTCCGCAGGCTTTGATAAAGTATCCAGTATGATCGGTGGAATGCAAGCCTGGGAAGAAAGCAAATACCCTATTACAAAGTCAAAATAAAATTTCATCAATTTTTCAAAAAAATTTAAATCATGGCAGAACAAAGCAACACTCCTGAAGAAAAACAATTTTCAATCCAAAAAATTTACACCAAAGATATTTCATTTGAAACCCCGGCAGCGCCAAAAATCTTTACTGAAAAATGGGAACCTGCCGTGGAATTCAACTTGGGTACCAATGTTGAGTCTTTAGATAACAATCTTTATGAAGTCACATTAACTGTTACTGTTACCGTAAAAACCGGGGATAATACTGCATACCTTGTGGAAGCCTGCCAAGCCGGAATTTTTTCTCTCAATGGCTTTTCTGAGCAAGAAATGGGACCAATGCTGGGAAGTTTCTGCCCAAATATATTATTCCCTTACGCAAGAGAAGTAGTTTCCGACCTCGTTGCCAAAGGCGGCTTCCCGCAATTATTGCTGGCACCTGTTAATTTTGATGCATTGTATGCCCAGCACCAGCAACAAGCGCAACAACAAACCCCCGGCTCAAATTCGGTAAACTGAGCAATAAGCTGCTCATATTCGGCAACAATTTTCTTTGTTGCCAAGCAGTTTATGCCATCTTTGCTCACTCGCATGAATCGAAATAAAAAAAACCAATCTATGCCATGCAAAGCAAATTAGCAGTCCTGGGAGCAGGCTCTTGGGGCACTGCCTTAGCTGTTCTGGCAGCCAGAAATGGCAATCCTACTATGCTTTGGGGTCATGACCCTGAGCACATCGATTCTTTAGAGAAATCCAGATTAAACAAACAGTACCTACCAAAAGCCCCATTTCCTGACTTGCTAGAGGTTACTTCTGAAATTGAGAGCATTGTAAAATTTTCTGATCTTTTACTCATCGCAATTCCAAGCCACGCTTTTAAAGAAACACTTGTCAAAATCAACCCTTATCTGGAAAATAATCACAAAATTGCCTGGGCAACGAAAGGTTTCAGCAATGACTCCGGTGAACTCTTGCACCAAACAGTTGCAAACACACTTGATCCTAATATTCTTAGCGCCGTTTTATCCGGACCTACCTTTGCGACTGAAGTTGCTGCTAACCTGCCAACTGCCGTTACCATTGCATCAACCAATACTGTTTTTTCTGAACAACTTGCAGCAATTTTTCGCAACCCAAGATTCAGGGTTTATACCAGCACAGACATAATTGGAGTACAAATTGGTGGCGCCGTTAAAAATGTTCTGGCAATTGCCGCTGGGATTGCCGATGGACTTGGTTTTGGAGCAAATACGCGCGCCGCACTTATAACCCGTGGATTAACTGAAATTCAAAGATTAGGACAAAAACTTGGCGGCAAACCAGAGTCTTTTGTTGGCTTGGCGGGACTTGGCGACTTAATCCTTACTTGCACAGACAATCAATCCCGCAACCGCCGTTTTGGCTTAGCCATCGGGCAGGGACAAACCCAGGAATCAGCTAAAAAAGACATTGATCAAGAAATAGAAGGCATTGCAACTGCAAAAAATACTTATCGACTCGCCAAACAACATGCTATTGAAATGCCAATTGTCGAACAAGTTTACAATGTGCTTTACAATGTCCTCGAACCAAATATTGCCGTACAAAACCTACTCTTACGCGAGCAAAAAGCTGAAACACTTAGCTAAAAAACGCACATGAAATAACTTGAACAACTTGCCTGCCCTTCTTCCTATCTTTTTCATTGCGTAGCGGTGGCTATGCACTTGAAAATACGTTCAATTCCTCAGCTTTCCTCGCTACGAACCTCATAAATAAGCGACAGCCTCCTAGCCACTGGACACCAAGCAGCAACCATCCATACTTGTTATAAAATAATAAGATATATGAAACCCTTATGCAATCAGGCTAGAAAAGTAATATAACGCAAAAAACATTGCCTTTTACTTTATTTGTATTATCCTTATTGTTTAGATAGTTAAAGAACTTAGCTTATCTTCTTTATTAAAATAATTTTAAATTGAGTAACTTTATGCTTTATATCATTAAACAATATCCCGTAAACTCTGATACCTTGAAAAAAACCACTTCCGGCGACACTGTAATACTGGCTGAGAATGCTGTTTTAGCAGCAAAACGAGATACCTTAAAAAATCATTCCGTAATTAAAAAAACCTTCACCCACATTAATTTGTGCGTCTTAAAAGACGACTTAACAACTAAAGGTATATTGCCCCAGGAACTAGCTCAAGGAGTCTCAATTCTGGACACTCAGGATTTTAAATATCTAACCACCAGACAGGATGAAGCCATCCGCTCATGGAATTAGATTAAGCTAAACAGGCAACTCAAATGAGTTCTGTCGCCATGCCTCATACAATACTATTGCAACGGTATTGGATAAATTCAGGCTTCGGCTTTCTGGCAGCATCGGCAATCTAAGCCGATACCCCTCAGTTAATTTAGATAGAATTGAATCCGGTAGCCCTCTGGTTTCAGGACCAAACAATAAAAAGTCATTTTTCTGATAGTCAACATCAGAATAACACCTCCTTGCTTTGGTCGTTAAACCAAAAAGTCGAACATTTTGATTGACCGACAAAAATTGAGCCCATGAATCATGAATATTTATTTCGGCATATTCATGATAATCCAAACCGGCACGACGTAATTTTTTATCATCCAGGGAAAACCCCAAAGGCCTGATCAAATGTAATTGTGCGCCTGTATTAGCGCACAATCTTATGATGTTACCGGTATTTGCAGGAATTTCCGGCTCATACAAAACAACCTGGAACACTAAACACCCCGAACTGGCACCGGCGCTAGCTTCCAAATTTCGTTATTATAATCAGAGATGGTCCTATCAGTTGAAAACTTCCCGCTCGATGCGCAATTCAAAATACTCATCTTGGTCCATTGATCCTTATCACGATACGCATCCTCAACACGTCTTTGAGCATCAATATAACTGCGGAAATCTGCAATGGTCATCCAGGGATCATCAGAGCTTGTAATAGAATGAACAATATCGTCAAAAATTCCAGGTTCAAAACGGCTAAAATGACCGCAGGTAATCAAATTCATAACCCGCTGCAAATCCTCATCCCCATCAATGATGGCGGCAGGATCATAATCTTTTTTCATTTCTACGACTTCATCTTCAGTCAAGCCAAATAAAAAGAAATTATCATCTCCCACTTCTTCACGAATTTCAACGTTGGCACCATCTAACGTGCCTATTGTTATCGCACCATTCATCATAAACTTCATATTGCCGGTTCCAGAAGCCTCCTTTCCTGCCGTTGAAATTTGCTCAGACAAATCAGCTCCCGGACAAATTTTTTCCATTGCCGAAACGCGATAGTTAGGCATGAAGACCAGCTTTAATTTATCGCCAACATCAGGATCAGAATCGATAACCTCAGCAACATTATTGATAAATTTAATGATTTTTTTCGCCATATAATAGCCAGGCGCTGCTTTACCACCGATCAATACGCAGCGAGGAACCCAATCATCAATATCGCCGCGCTTGATGCGATCATAAAGATGAATAACATGCAGTACATTGAGTAACTGCCTCTTGTATTCATGAATCCGCTTTACCTGAATATCAAACATCGCATTAACATTAATATTCAGGCCGTCGCCCATTTCTGCTTTCTTATAGTCCAGTAAATTCTGCTTCGCCTGTTGCTGAATTTGATGCCAGCGCCTACGAAATTTAGCATCTTCTGCAAATGGCGCCAGTTTACGCAACTGAGAAAGATCAGTGACCCATTCATCGCCAATGGTTTCAGTGATAAAATCGGCTAGCTCAGGGTTACAGGCCGCTAACCAGCGCCTTGGCGTCACACCATTGGTCTTGTTATTAAATTTTTCCGGCCATAATTCATAAAAATCCCTGAAAAGATCCTGCTGCAATAACTGGGAATGCAATTCCGCAACACCATTGACAGAAAAACTGCCAACAATAGCCAAAAATGCCATTCGCACCTGTTTTTCTCCGCCCTCTTCAATAATTGACATTCTGCCCATACGTGCAAAATCACCAGGCCAATGAGTTGAAACTTGATTCATAAACCGAGCGTTAATTTCAAAAATAATTTCCATTAATCGCGGCAACATCCGCTGCATCAGGCCCACTGACCATTTTTCCAATGCTTCAGGAAGCAGAGTATGATTGGTGTACGCCATAGTTTGGGTTGTAATTTCCCAAGCTTCATCCCAGCCCAAACCATGCATGTCCATCAACAGCCGCATTAATTCGGCGACAGAAATACTAGGGTGGGTATCATTCAACTGGAAACAATTTTTTTCGGCAAATCTGGAAAAATCATTGCCATGCCTGCCAACCCAATGTCCCAACACATCTTGCAAACTGGCAGAGGCCAACAAGTACTGCTGCTGTAATCTCAGCTCCTTACCATTCTCATTAGCATCATTAGGATAAAGCACCATCGTGATGTTTTCAGCATTGTTTTTCGCGGCAACCGATTCCGCATAATCTCCAGCATTAAACTCATCAAGATTAAACTCTTCCGTTGCGGTTGCCTTCCATAGCCGAAGAGTGTTTACTGTCCCATTTTCATAACCAGGAACCGGCGTATCGTAAGGCACGGCTAAAACATCATGAGTACCAACCCAGCTAACTTTTTCACAACCACTTTCATCTATATACCGCTCAGTATGCCCATAAAACTTGATCCGCTGAGTATATTCGGGCCGCTCAATTTCCCAGACATTGCCATTTCGTAACCAATGATCTGGTTTCTCGACCTGCTCGCCATCCACAATCATCTGGCTAAACATACCGTATTCATAGCGTAATCCATAGCCAGTAACCGGTAGTTGTAAAGTAGCACAACTATCAATAAAGCAAGCAGCCAACCGCCCCAAACCGCCATTACCTAACCCCGCATCAGGTTCGCTGTCAATAATTTCTTCAATATCAAGCCCCAATTCGTAAAGTGCGCTATGAACATCTTCAGTCATGCCCAGGTTTAACATGGCATTGGTTAATGTTCTGCCCATTAAAAACTCCATGGACAAATAATAAGCGCGTTTGCAATCAGCATCTTTATAGGCGTTATAGGTCTTTTTCCACCTTTCAGCGAGCCTGTCTCTTACCGCTAATGCCAAAGCCTCATACGCATAATGAAGGCAACTGCAATTCTCATCCCTACCCAAGCGATGACTGTAATTATGTTTAAAATCTGATATTAGATGTTCTTTATCCAGCTCTAATTTTGGAAGCTCAGATATTTGAAAATTGGGTTTACTTTTTTCAAAACTGCCTGGCATGTTATACCCTCGAAAATATTATTGAAAATGCATGTTACTGTTCCTGAATGGAACCAGGTACCTTTTCGCCACTCAATTATCAACCACCCGATCTTGCTGTATGGCTGAAACCGAATCCTCGCCAAAATCCGTTGCTCAGACCTGACGCTTTAATGAATGATAAAATTCTATTTTGAGACGAAAATGACAACTCTTGTTGAATAATTATTTATGTCAATTTTCCATGACAATGCTTGTATTTTTTCCCTGAACCGCAAGGACACGGCTCGTTTCTACCAACTTTTTTATCTCCTCTGACAAAAGGCTGCTGCTGTTCTGGTTCAGCAATTGGCTCTTGCTTCTGCTCATCAGCAGATAAAGCACTTGCTTCGGCATGTTCAAAATGCATTTCCTGAGGCGCCTGACGCTGCTCATCAATCGCTTGGACATCTTCTTCCTGCGCAACCTGAACTTTGGAAAGAATGCCGATAACTTCATATTTAATATGATCGAGCAAGCTCTGAAACATATCAAAAGCTTCACGCTTATATTCTTGTTTTGGATCTTTCTGCGCATAGCCGCGAAAATGAATGCCCTGGCGCAAATGATCCATTGCCGCTAAATGTTCTTTCCAGCTATTGTCCAGAACCTGTAACATGACAGATTTTTCAAAATGCCGCATAACATCAGGAGACAATGCGCTTTCTTTTTCTTTGTATTTATCTGCAATGATCCCAACGATTTTTTCACGCAGGTTTTCTTCATGCAGTGAGGAATCTTCCTCCAGCATTTTAGCAATCGGAATATCGACATTGAACTCATCGCGCAAATGCTCTTCCAGCCCCTTAATATCCCACTGCTCCTCCATGGTTTTTGGTGGAATATACTGGGTAATAACAGCATTAATAACATCTCTTCTTATTTCATTAATAATGTCTGAAATATCTTCAGATGCCATCAATTCATTGCGCTGCTCGTAAATGACTTTTCGCTGATCATTAGCCACATCGTCATAAGCAAGAATTTCTTTTCTGATATCGAAATTTCGTCCTTCAACTTTCTTTTGGGCGTTTTCTATCGAACGCGTCACCCAAGGATGCTCAATGGCTTCACCTTCGCCCATTCCCAGCTTTTGCATCAAACCTGCCACCCGATCGGAAGCAAAAATCCGCATCAAATCATCTTGCAAAGACAGATAAAACCTTGTTGAACCAGGATCACCCTGCCTTCCTGAACGCCCTCGAAGCTGATTGTCCACTCTTCGCGACTCATGACGTTCTGAGCCAATGACATGCAAACCGCCGCTGGCAATAACTTTTTCATGTCTTTCTTGCCAATTCCGCCGCACCTGCTCCCGCTGTTCTTCAGTCGCTTCCTCACCCAATGCAGCGAGTTCCGCATCCAAATTGCCGCCCAACACAATATCAGTGCCTCGTCCGGCCATATTCGTTGCGATAGTGACTGATCCTGGCATACCGGCACGCTCAATAATATGTGCTTCCCGCTCATGCTGCTTGGCATTAAGCACTTCATGCTTGATATTTTTCTGGGTCAGTATTTTGGAAATCAATTCAGAATTTTCAACTGAAGTGGTCCCGACCAATACTGGCTGGCCTCGCTTAACGCAATCCAGAATATCTTCAACGATAGCTTGATATTTTTCCTTGGCGGTCAAATAAACCAGATCGCCCCTATCATCTCGGACCATCGGTTTATGGGTCGGAATAACGACTACTTCCAAACCATAAATTTTATTCAATTCGAAAGCTTCTGTATCAGCAGTACCTGTCATACCAGACAGCTTATGATAGAGACGAAAATAGTTCTGGAAAGTAATTGATGCCAGAGTCTGGTTTTCCTCCTGAATCTTGACACCTTCTTTCGCCTCGATAGCTTGATGCAAACCATCAGACCAGCGGCGACCGACCATTACCCGCCCGGTAAATTCATCGACAATTAATACCTGATTATCCCTCACCAAATAATCAACATCTTTTTGAAACAAGGCATGCGCACGCAATGAGGCATTCAGGTAATGCATCAAGCGAATATTAGTAGCATCGTAAAGACTCCCTCCTTCTGCCATCAAACCATGCTCAACCATAAGCTGCTCAACTCGCTCATGGCCTGATTCTGTCAAATGAACTTGTCTGGTTTTTTCATCGACCGAATAATCGCCAGGACCATCTTCCTTTTCCTGCTTTATCAAAAATGGGATGATGGCATTGGTTTTCAAATAAACATCCGTTTGATCATCCGTTGGTCCAGAAATAATTAACGGCGTTCTTGCCTCGTCAATAAGAATGGAATCCACCTCGTCAACAATAGCAAAATTCAAATGCCGCTGAACCTTCTGCTCCAGACTAAAAGCCATATTGTCCCGCAAATAATCAAAGCCAAATTCGTTATTGGTACCGTAAGTAATATCTGCGGCGTAAGACTTCTGACGTTCCTCATGCCCTAATTCACTAACGATAACACCGGTCGTTAAACCTAAAAAGCTGTATAGCTTCCCCATCCATTCAGCATCGCGTTTAGCCAGGTAATCATTGACGGTAACCACATGAACACCGTACCCCGGCAAAGCATTTAGATATGCGGCAAGAGTAGCCATCAAGGTCTTCCCCTCACCGGTCTTCATTTCTGCAATTTTGCCATCATGCAGAACCATCCCGCCGATTAGCTGGACGTCAAAATGACGCATTCCAAAAACACGACAGGAAGCCTCCCTAACTGCAGCAAAAGCTTCAGGTAGCAATTTATCCAAAGTCTCACCTTTATCCAGGCGCTCACGAAACTCCTGAGTTTTTGCTTGCAAAGCCTCATCGCTTAATTTTTGAAAGCTTGGCTCCAAGGCATTAATTTTTTTGACTACCTTCCCTTTTTTCTTGATCAACCGATCGTTGCGGCTGCCTACAATGGATTTAACTACCTTCCCCAGCATATTTTTTTCCGGTGTGAATATGAATTATTTAGGTCAATTGACTGCATAATTGAGCGCCATATCAATAGCCACTCAATTTTTTAAGATCAGAATATTTTCCGATCCCAAACTGTTCATTATGAAACGAAAGTTACCAATCAAAACTTTTGAATTATATACTGTTTTAAGACTATTCGATAGAACTAGTCTCTTAAAACACCAACAACCCCCCAAAATATAATCGAATATACAACATATCATACTGATATAAAAGGATTTATTAAAAAACAAATAGATTGACCTCGCCCAATCATTTTTTATGTCCTTTCTCAGCTAACGAGCAAATCACAAGCAATAAAATTTTTCAGGGCTAAAAAAATCTGTTATTATAATCGGTTGCTATTTACTCAATCCTGAGAATCAGCATTCTTCTCAACAGGCACCCTAAATGACCAACAAAACGATAACGCAACCAGCGTTTGATGAATTAAATCTTATCCCAGAGGTTCTTAAAGCTTTAGATATCGTTGGATATGAATCTCCATCCCCTATTCAAGCACAAACCATTCCCCACATTCTTAATGGTAAAGATGTGCTCGGGCAGGCCCAAACCGGCACCGGGAAAACCGCCGCATTTGCGTTACCGATTTTATCCCGAATTAATATTAATCAACTACAGCCTCAAGTCCTGGCGCTTGCGCCAACGCGCGAACTAGCGTTACAAGTTGCTGAAGCTTTTCAGAAATACGCCTCACAGCTAAAAGGCTTTCATGTATTACCTATCTATGGCGGCCAGGAATATGGCAGTCAAATCCGGCAACTCAAACGCGGCGTTCATGTGGTCGTTGGCACACCTGGCCGGGTAATGGACCACATGCGCAAGGGCACATTGAAACTCGGCACTCTTAAAACCCTAGTCCTTGACGAAGCTGATGAAATGCTCCGCATGGGCTTTATTGACGATGTTGAATGGGTCCTAGAACAAATTCCTGAAAAACGACAAATCGCCCTGTTTTCCGCAACCATGCCAACTGCAATTCGCCGCATTGCTGAAAAATATTTACACCAGCCTGAACACGTTACCATCAAGCTTAAAACCACCACCGCAGAAACTATTCATCAGCGCTTCTGGATGGTCAGCGGAGTACACAAACTGGATGCCTTAACCCGCATTCTTGAGGGCGAACCTTTTGAATCAATTATTATTTTTGTACGCACTAAAACTGCGACCATAGAACTTGCCGAAAAACTGGAAGCCAGAGGCTATGCAGCCGCGGCTCTTAATGGTGATATCGCTCAAAACCAACGCGAAAGAACCATTACTAGACTGAAAAATGGCCAACTCGATATTCTGGTTGCAACCGATGTTGCCGCCAGAGGTCTTGATGTCGACCGGATCAGCCATGTCATCAACTATGACATCCCCTATGATACCGAAGCTTATGTTCATCGAATCGGTCGCACGGGTAGGGCAGGGCGTAGCGGCGAAGCTATTCTGTTTGTATCCCCTCGTGAAAAGCGATTATTACGCGCCATTGAAAAAGCCACCAACAAAAAAATAGAACCCATGACCCTGCCATCAACAGAGGTCATTAATGATCAACGAATTGCCAAGTTCTTTCAAAAAATCACCGACACCTTGGCAGCGGAAAATCTCGAATTTTACGCCACATTGCTTGAACAATATCAACAAGAACACGATGTCCCAGCACTCGAAATTGCCGCAGCCCTTGCCAAACTGACCCAAGGCGGCAAACCTTTGCTGATCAAACATCGCCCCGAGAAACGCAACCAAACCATTGAAAAACATCATGAAAGAAACGAGCAGCCCAGAAAAAAAGGCTTCTCAAAATCAACGGGCCAATTATTGAGATATCGTATTGAAGTTGGCCGCAATCATGATGCAAAACCGGGTAATATTGTTGGCGCGATTGCTAACGAAGGCAACCTTGACAGCAAATCAATTGGCCAAATTGAAATTCATGACTATTTTAGCTTTGTTGACTTACCTGCCGATCTTCCGGATTCAGTGATTAATAAAATACAAAATGCCTGGGTTGCAGGCCAGCAATTAAACCTTTCCTTGACCGATTTTAAAGCCACACGCCTAGGCGGCGGCAAAAAGAAAGATAAACATAAAAAAAAACGACGCTCAAGAAATTAAC